>NZ_JAQQDB010000069.1:0-24176 GCF_046030135.1 Caballeronia jiangsuensis | reverse complement strand
AACCCCCCGGGGGGCCCCCCCCGAAGGTCGCACCACACGGCGGTTCTGCATTCGCCGCGCGGGAAGAGCAGCGCGCTCAGTACTTGATGCGCGACACCTTCGTGCCTTGCAGCGAGACGTCGGCCATCAGGCCGGCGTTGGTCAGCACGATCGCCTCGACAGGCTTGGTGGCCGTGGTGGTATCGATCACGCCGTTCGCGCCCATCTTCACCAGAGCCACCGATGCATCCGCGCCCGCCGACCAGCCGTCGGAGTTGCGGAATTTGTCGAGGGCATCCTGCGTCATGAACAGGAAGATCAGCGCCTTCGATTGCGCACCCGCCTGCAGGCCGAACGAGCCGGACGTCGTGCTGTAGTAGCCGACCGAGCTGCCGCCGACACGTAGCGCACCCTTGCCGTATTGCGCGCCGACGATAAAGCCGGCCTGAAGCACTGACGGGAACACCAGCACGCCGCGCGCTTTCGCCACCAGCTCACGCGAGCCGCCCACCGTTGCGTAGAGACGCTGGATGGTGCTGTCGACGTCGGCGTCGATGGAGCGCCGGTCATCGGCGGCGCCCGCAGCCGCTTCACTGCCGGCGTTTCTGTTTGCCGTGCAGCCGGCAAGCGCGAGGCCTCCCAGCGCCAGAACGGCGGTCGACTTGAGCATGAAGTTTCGTCTTTGCATCATTGTTCTCCATCGTGGAATTTAGGAAACCCCATAGAGCGGGAGGGTGAGGCACGCCAAGTTATAGCACAGCAACCTGAAAACACGAGCCCCGATCCATGCGCCCAAAGCCTTGTCACGCTTGGGTTCTCAGGCTACGCACCATTCAGGGAAAACGCTCGGAGCTAGCTTACTCCGAATCCGGCCCCATAAGCGACATGCAGCACGCTAAATTACATCCGACTTTCGATCGACACTTCGCCTGATATTAGGGTAGACGAAGCTTCGACCAAACGAAATGGAACCGGCGTTTTCGCCCGAAGTGCGCCCTCAAGACAAGCATAAATTTCGTCCAGCTTCCTTAAGGTCGTACGAGAAAACCGCAAGCAGAAGTAGCAACGACCGTACCCGACCCGCGCTCACGGATGGGTCGTCGTTTTTACCTCGGAGGCAGATGTGCTCGGATGCTGCGGTCGGCGCAGCGCGCGCCTGACGCCGCCGACGAGCATGCCGAGCACGAGCAGGAAGGCGGCGGGCACGATCCAGTAGCCGACGAACGCATGCCACAGATAATCCGCGAGCGTCGCCTTGCGATGCGCGTATTCGTCGAGCGCTTCCTGATGCTTCGCCGCGGTAGCCGCGATGACATCTTCGGGGCAGCCGGCGGCGCGGGCCTCGTCGGGCGCGCCGTGGCAGCGCGCGGCGACGCCTGCCGCGCGTTGCGCGTCGGTCAGCTCCCAGGTCGAGAGCGCCTTTTGAAGATCGACGTTGTTATACGCCATCTCCTCGCGCACCTCGTTCACCGCGACGATCAGCACCGGCACGAACCAGAACGTGATTATCACGAGCCACCGCCTGAACCAGCGGTTTTTATGTCTCCATGCCATCCGGATGCCTCCATGCGCGGCTTTTCGCCTCGCTCGAAACGGCGGCGGCCGATGGCGTGTTTCTTGTATTCGTGAGGGGCCGCCTTCGCGCCATCTTATGAGAAAAAGACGACGGTGCGAATCAATTGCTTGGGTGCAGTGCAATATCGGCCGGTAGGCTGAGTAAATACGAAAGGGTCGCCGCGCGCGAACGGCGCGGCGTGAACATGCGTGTGAGCGGGATCAGCCCTTGTTGCTGAGGCAGCTCTTCATGAACGTCTTGCGTTCGTCGCCTTTCTTGTCGCTTGCCTGCTGATTGCACGCGGTCATCTTCTGCTGCTGCGTCATCGGCGCGGAAGCAGCGGCGGGCGCGGCGGACAGACAGCTCTTCATGAAGGCCTTGCGGTCGTCGCCTTTTTTGTCGCCCGCCTGCTTGTTGCAATCGGTCATCTTGCTTTGCTGACTGTTGGCGGCGATGGCGACGTTCGCGCCGAGCGCGAGGCTCAACACGGCGACGAGGGCGGTGGCTCGAATAGTCATGTGACGCTCCCTGATTTGAGTGACGGTTTATTCTTCGGCGGCGCCTGTCTAGAGCGGCATGCCGCCCGCGCATTATGGCAAACCCAATATGAACGGTGTGTGGGATAAGGTGAAATCGGGAGACGGACGCGGGAACGAGGCTTGCAGCCGCCTTTCACTCATCCACGACCCACGCGAAGCATGCAGCCGACGTATGATCGTGCGATGCATCTCAACGCAAAGGAGACGCTTCATGTCCACACCGCTGTCCGACCATTACAAGGGCTTCGAGATCAAGGTGCAGGCATTGCGGCGCGCGAAAGAACGCGACGAGCCGGACGACGGTCCACGCCACTTCGACATCGTCGTGACGATCGCGAAGAGCGCGCACGGCGAGAGCGGCCGCGCGGTGATGTTCGGCGTGCCCGAACAGGAACCTTTCGATAGCCCGATCGACGCGACGCGCGCGGGCATCGACTACGCGCGCGACATCATCGACAAGAAGGTGGACGGGCAGTCGGTCGAAGATCTCTGACTTTGGCAGCAAGCCGTTGCACGCTGGCAACCACGGAACACCGACAATGCCGCCGATCCTTTGATCGACGGCATTGTCGCGTGTGGTCTACACGTTAGCCCGATTGACCTCGGGCGTCTGTCCAACGAGAATCGACGACGAGCAAACGTTGACACCGCGTCCGGACAGAACGATCGAAGGCTTTGGCGCGCAACACGAAGCGAGGACGCGACAGGGCGCCCGCAATCGCTTCCCTTCGTTGCCCGGCGCGGATCGACACGCGTTGCTCGCGTTCGCTGCATCTCGAAAGACCAGACAAACCAGAACAAAGCACTGGAGATCCGCATGAACCGAACCATCCGCCGACGCGTCCTGTCGGCCGCCGTCGCGCTCGCCGCCTGCACCGCATTGCCGTTCGCCTCGTCATCCGCATTCGCGCAAACGGCGGGCAAGCCGAAGGTCGCGCTCGTCATGAAGTCGCTCGCCAACGAGTTCTTCCTGACGATGGAAAACGGCGCGAAAGACTATCAGGCGCACAACCCCAGCCAGTTCGACCTGATCACCAACGGCATCAAGGATGAGACCGACACCGCGGCGCAGATTCGCATCGTCGAGCAGATGATCGTGTCGAAGGTCGACGCGCTCATCATCGCGCCGGCCGATTCGAAGGCGCTCGTGCCGGTGATCAAGAAGGCGGCGGACGCGGGCATCATCGTCGTGAATATCGACAACCGGCTCGATCCGGACGTGCTCAAGTCCAAGGATCTGAACGTGCCGTTCGTCGGACCGGACAACAAGAAGGGCGCGCGAAAGGTCGGCGATTATCTTGCCCCGAAACTCAAGAAGGGCGATGAAGTCGCGATCATCGAGGGCGTGACGACCACCACGAACTCGCAGGCGCGCAGCGCGGGCTTCAAGGAAGCGATGGACGCGGCCGGCATGAAGGTCGTCGCGCTCCAGTCCGGCGAATGGGAAATCGACAAGGGCAACGCGGTCGCAGGGCAGATCCTGAACGCGAACCCGAACGTGAAGGCGCTCCTGTGCGATAACGACAACATGGCGATCGGCGCCGTATCGGCGATTCGCGCGGCGGGCAAGGCGGGCAAGGTGCAGGTCGTCGGCTTCGACAATATCGGCGCGATCAAGCCGATGCTGAAAGACGGCCGCGTGCTCGCGACCGCCGACCAGTACGCGGCGAAGCAGGCCGTGTTCGGCATCGACGTGGCGCTGAAGGCGATCGCCGGCCACAAGAAGCAGTCGGAGCTTTCGCAGGTCGTGGAAACGCCGGTCGATCTCGTGACGAAGTAAGCCCGGCGCGCGGCGGCGTCGTCGGGCGCCGTTTCGCGCGAAAAGCCTAAAGTTCGCGGCCAGCGTGCCGATAACACACTGACGAGCGCGGAAGGCAGACGGCGCGGGCATTGTCCGCGGCCATCCGGACGCTTTTCCGCGCGGGACCACCACGAGGATGCACAGCGAAGCCTTGAAGCGCCCCATGAGCGGATCGAACGATGCGAACGTGCTGACGGTGACGGGCATCGGCAAGACCTATGTCGAGCCGGTGCTGGCGGACGTCTCGCTGGCGCTCGTTCCCGGCGAAGTGCTCGCGCTCACGGGCGAGAACGGCGCGGGCAAAAGCACGCTGTCGAAGATCATCGGCGGACTCACGGACCCGACCACGGGCACGATGACGCTCGCGGGCCAGCCCTATTTGCCGAAGAGCCGCTCGGACGCCGAAGCGCTCGGCGTGCGCATGGTGATGCAGGAGCTGAACCTGCTGCCCACTTTGTCGGTGGCGGAGAATCTGTTTCTGAACCGCTTGCCGCGCAAGGGCTTCGGCTGGATCGACCGGAAGCGGCTCGCGCAAGACGCGCGTCACGCGATGGCGCAGGTCGGGCTCGACGCGATCGATCCCGACACGCTCGTCGGCGGCCTCGGCATCGGGCATCAGCAGATGGTCGAGATCGCGCGCAATCTGATCGACGATTGCCGCGTGCTGATCCTCGACGAGCCGACCGCGATGCTCACCGCCCGCGAAGTCGATCTGCTGTTCGAGCAGGTCGAGCGGCTGAAGGCGCGCGGCGTCGCGCTCGTCTACATCTCGCACCGGCTGGAGGAATTGCAGCGCATCGCCGAGCGCGCGGCCGTGCTGCGCGACGGACGCCTCGTGCATATCGGTCCGATGGACGAACTGACGAGCGACCGGCTCGTCACGCTGATGGTCGGACGCGAGATCGGCGAGCGCATCGATCTGGGCGAGCGGCGCATCGGCGGCGTCGCGCTGAAGGTGGAAGGCATGACGCGTGCGCCCGTGGTGCGCGACGTGTCGTTCGAGGTCCGCGCGGGCGAGATTTTCGGCGTGAGCGGGCTGATCGGCGCGGGCCGGACCGAACTCATGCGCCTCATTTACGGCGCGGATCGCGCGGACGCGGGCACGGTGTCGATCGCGCGCAACGGCGAGCCGCTGCGGCGCGTGTCGGTGCGCTCGCCGTCGGATGCGGTCGACGAAGGGATCGCGCTGATCACGGAGGATCGCAAGGGCGAGGGCCTTTTGTTGAGCCTGCCCATCGCCGCGAACGTTTCACTGGGCAATCTGGGCGCGGTGGCGCGGCATGGCGTCGTCGATACGCGCCGGGAATCCGCGCTCGCGCAGCGCCAGATCGACGCGATGCGCATCCGCACGTCCGGGCCTGCGCAGGCGGTGTCGGAGCTGTCGGGCGGCAACCAGCAAAAGGTCGTGATCGGCCGCTGGCTCGCGCGCGACTGCACGGTGCTGCTGTTCGACGAACCGACGCGTGGCATCGACGTCGGCGCGAAGTTCGACATCTACGGGCTGATGGGCGCGCTCGCTCGCGAAGGACGCGCGCTCGTCGTCGTGTCGAGCGATCTGCGCGAGCTGATGCTGATCTGCGACCGGATCGGCGTGATGTCGGCCGGGCGCATGACGGGCGTGTTCGAGCGCGCGAGCTGGACGCAGGACGCGCTGCTCGCCGCGGCGTTCTCGGGTTACGCGAAGCGCGAGGCGATCCTGCACGATCCGATCGCGCCCGATGCGAAAGCGCCCGAAGACAACCTGGAGCACTGAATGAGCGAAGCGAACCTGCCCGCCGATGCACCGAAGAGCACGAAAGGCGTCGGCACGCGTCTCGGCATTTCGAATTACCTGGGTCTCGCGGGTGCGCTCGCCGCGATGATCGCGCTGTTTTCGGTGCTGAGCACGCACTTCCTGACGTACGACACGTTCAGCACGATCGCGAACCAGATTCCCGACCTCGTCGTGATGTCGGTCGGCATGACGTTCGTGCTGATCATCGCGAGCATCGATCTGTCGGTGGGCTCGGTGCTGGCGCTCGGCGCGTCGGTCGTGAGCGTGGCCGCGCTGAAGTGGCACTGGCCGGCGTTTCCCGCCGCGCTGATCGGTCTCGCGGCCGCCGCGCTGACCGGCACGGTGACGGGCCTCGTCACGGTGGCGTGGCGGATTCCGTCGTTCATCGTGTCGCTCGGCGTGCTGGAAGGCGCGCGCGGGCTCGCGTACCAGATGACGAACTCGCGCACGGCGTACATCGGCGATGCGTTCGATTTTCTGTCGAATCCGATCGCGTTCGGCATCTCGCCCGCGTTCCTGATCGCGGTCGCGGTGATGATAATCGCGCATCTGGTCTTGACCCGGACGGTTTTTGGCCGATATCTCGTAGGGATCGGCACGAACGAGGAAGCGGTGAGGCTCGCGGGCGTCAATCCGCGGCCGTACAAGGTTATCGTTTTCGCGCTGATGGGCGCGCTATCGGGACTGGCGGCGCTGTTCCAGATTTCGCGGCTCGAAGCCGCCGATCCGAACGCCGGCGCGGGAGTGGAACTGCAGGTGATCGCGGCCGTCGTGATCGGCGGCACGAGTCTGATGGGCGGGCGCGGCTCGGTCATCAGCACGTTTTTCGGGGTGTTGATCATTTCCGTGCTGGCGGCGGGACTGGCGCAGATCGGCGCGAACGAGCCGACCAAGCGCATCATTACCGGCGCGGTGATCGTGGTGGCGGTGGTGCTGGACACATACCGCAGCAGAAGGAAGCGTGTGTAATCGTTTGTCTGACCGATGGACGGCGACGGCGCGCACCGCACGGGGCGGAAAAGCGGCCGGCGACGGTGGTTGAAGCAGGAGCGGCAAGCAGGGCGCGCGCGATGAGAAGTACGCGCCGGACGCCTTACGACCAATAAGAGCAGTTGGACCAAAGCATAGAGAAGGACGATGTATGGCGACGATCAAAGACGTGGCAGCCATTGCCGGGGTGTCGTTTACGACGGTATCCCACGTAGTGAACAATTCGCGGCCGGTGTCGGCCGACGTGCGGGCGAAAGTCGAGCGGGCAATCCTCGAACTCGACTATGTGCCGTCGGCGGTCGCGCGCTCGCTGAAGGCGCGCTCGACGGCGACCATCGGCCTGCTCGTGCCGAACGCGACGAACCCGTATTTCGCCGAACTGGCGCGCGGCGTCGAGGACGGCTGCGCGAAGAACGGCTATTGCGTGTTCTTCTGCAACTCCGACGACGATCCCGCCAAGCAGCGCAGCTATCTGCGCGTGCTGCAGGAAAAGCGCATCGATGGACTGGTGATCGCGTCGGCGGGTGAGGATTCGGTGCTCGCGCAGTGCCTCGCGGGCGCGCGTGAGCCGCTCGTGATCGTCGATCGCAATATCGAAGGGCTGCAATCCGACCTCGTGCAGATCGACCACGAAAAGGGCGCGTATCTCGCGACGCGGCATCTGCTGCAACTCGGGCACTCGCAGATCGGCTGCATCACGGGACCGGTCGCGACGGCCGTTTCCGCGATGCGCCTGCACGGCTTCATCCGCGCGATGGCCGAGCGCGGCATCGAGATCGAGCCGAACGCGATCGTCCAGAGCGACTTCTCCGCGACGGGCGGTTACGCCGCGGCCTCGCAATTGCTCGACAACATGAGGCCGACCGCGATCTTCGCATGCAACGACATGATGGGCATCGGCGCGCTGCGTGCGGCGGCGGAGCGCCACATCAACGTGCCGACGGAATGCTCGATCATCGGTTTCGACGATGTCGAGCTGTCGCGCTACACGTATCCGGCCTTGTCGACGGTGGGACAATCGGTGCGTGCGCTCGGCGAAATGGCCGCGCAGACGCTGATCGACCGCATCACCGGCAAGCTGACCGGCACGACACGCCGGCGCGTGGTGGCGCCGCGCCTCGTGCGCCGCGAATCGACCGCCGTGGTGCCCGAATCGCGCAGCGCGAGAGCATAACGAAGGCTGTTCAAAAAGGAAGCGAGATGGGCGACAACGCCAATTCAGGCGACGCAGGCAAGACCGGACGCGTGACCGTGGTCGGCAGCCTCAATATGGATCTCGTCGCGCGCGCGCCGCGTCTGCCGAGACCGGGCGAAACGCTCGCCGGACATGCGTTCGCGCAGGTGCCGGGCGGCAAGGGCGGCAATCAGGCGGTCGCCGCGGCGCGCCTGGGCGCACGAGTCGCGATGATCGGCTGCGTCGGCAACGATTCGAACGGTGCGACGCTCAAGGGCAGTCTGGAGGCGGAAGGCATCGACTGCACGGCGCTCGCGACCAGCGCTGACGCGCCGACGGGCGTCGCGCTCATCGTCGTCGATGATGCGAGCCAGAACGCGATTGTCATCGTCGCGGGCAGCAACGCCGAAGTGACGCCCGCGCGCATCGAGGCGCAGGAAGCGCTGATCGCGCAGGCCGATGTCATCGTGTGCCAGCTCGAAACGCCGCCCGAAACCGTGCGCGCCGCACTTGCCGCCGGCCGGCGTCTTGCGCGCACGACGATCCTCAATCCCGCGCCCGCCGCGCGCAAGTTGCCGCCGGACTGGTTCCCGCTCGTCGATTATCTGATTCCGAACGAACTGGAAGCCGCGACGCTCTCGGGCGTGGCGATCGAAACGCCCGACGACGCACGCCGCGCGGCGCAGGCGCTCAAGGCGAAGGGCGCGCGCAACGTGATCGTGACGCTCGGCGGACAAGGCGTGCTCGCGCTGCTCGACGGCGCGGACGACGCCGGCGTTCATCTGCCTTCGCCGCTCGTCGAAGCAGTCGACACGACCGCCGCCGGCGATACGTTCATCGGCGGCTTCGCGGCGGAACTCGCGCGCGGCGCCGCTCCGATCGACGCAATTGCATTCGGCCAGCGCGCGGCGGCGGTGGCGGTGACGCGCGAAGGCGCCCAGCCGTCGATTCCGCACCGCAGCGAAATTTCCGCATAACTTTTCAATGATCGCTGAAAAACGGCGCGCCTGACGCGCCGTTTTCTTTTCAGACGAAATAATTCCCTCAAGTGCTTACGCTTTCGCGCCGTTTACATCGATAGCGGTCGCGTGATCCTTCGCGCGCGCAGACACGAAACGACGACTCCGCTCGCGGGCGGCATCAGGGAAAACTCAATGAAAAAGGCTTTGACGATCAAGGCGCGCCTCGGCATCTCGATGGCGTTTCTGGGTGGGCTGCTCATCGCGATCGGCGCGCTGGGTCTCACCGGCATGAGCCATTCGAACGGCGCGTTTCAGGAAACATACTCAGTGCAGATGCCTGCGGCGATCGCCGTCGGCAACGCCGAAATGTACGCCGCGCGCGAGCGGCTCGTGTTCGACCGCGCGGCGCTCCTCGCCGGCACGCCGGAAGTGGCGTCCACCGTCGAGCGCGCGCGCATGATGCGCGATCGCGCGGACGGCTACTGGAAGGAATACATGTCCTTGCCGCAGGCGCCGGGCGAAAAGCGCCTCGCCGACGCCGCGCAGGACAAGCGCCTCGCGCTGCAGGGCATCGTCGACAAGGGCATCGCCGCGGTCATGGAGAATGATCACGACGGCATCATCGCGAACGCCAAGGCGATGCAGTCGATGTACAACGAGCTCGCCAACGCGGACGACGCGCTGCGCAAGTATCTGACCGAAGCGTCGAAGCAGAGCTACGAAGAGACGCAGAACCGCTTCCTGTGGTTCCGCGCGCTGAGTCTCGGCGCGATCGCGCTCGGCATGGCGGCTGCCGTGTTCGCGTGGGTATCGCTGCGGCGCGCGATCGCGCGTCCGCTCGAAGCCGCGCTCGGTCATTTCGACGCGATCGCCGCGGGCGATCTGCGCCGCGAGGTCGTCGTCACGTCGCGCGACGAAATGGGGCAGTTGCTCGAAGGGCTCGCCAGAATGCGCACGAGCCTGCTCACGACCGTGCGCACCGTGCGCTCGGGCAGTGAATCGATCGCATCGGCGACGCAGCAGATCGCCGCCGGCAATACCGATCTGTCCTCGCGCACAGAAGAACAGGCGTCCGCGTTGCAGGAAACGGCGTCGAGCATGGAAGAACTGACCGGCACCGTCCGCCAGAACGCCGACAACGCGCGGCAGGCGAGCGCGCTCGCGGCGAATGCGTCGGACATCGCGGGCAAGGGCAGCGCGGTGGTCACGCAGGTCGTCGACACGATGCGCGAGATCAACGGCAGCTCGTCGAAGATCGCGGACATCATCACGATCATCGAGGGCATCGCGTTCCAGACCAACATCCTCGCGCTCAACGCGGCCGTCGAAGCGGCGCGGGCGGGCGAGGAAGGGCGCGGCTTCGCGGTCGTCGCGGGCGAGGTGCGCAGCCTCGCGCAGCGTTCGTCGGCGGCGGCGAAGGAAATCAAGGAACTGATCGACACGTCGGTGGCGCGCGTGCGCACCGGCACGACGCTCGTCGATGAAGCCGGCCGGACGATGAACGAGATCATCGGCGCGGTGCAGCGCGTGACCGACATCATGGGCGAAATCGCGGCGGCGTCGGAGGAGCAAAGCAGCGGCATCGAGCAAGTGTCGCGCGCCGTCACGCAGATGGACGAGGTGACGCAGCAGAACGCGGCGCTCGTCGAGGAAGCGGCGGCGGCCGCGCAGTCGCTCGAAGATCAGGCCGCGCGCCTGCGGCAGGCGGTGGCGGTGTTCCAGGTGGCGGACGGCGCGCCGGTCGCGGTGACAATGTCCGCGTCCACGCCGGCTACGAAAGTTGCACCGCGTGCAACGATGACGCCGCGTGTCGCGCCGCGCGTCTCGCCCGCCAGGCGCGCGGTCACCGCGCCGGCAGCGCCCAAGGCTCCGGCGACCGCGGAGACGGCCGGCGACTGGGAGACGTTCTGAGCAACGCCATTCGGCGTGTAGCGGCAAACGGGAGGTGAATGCGCGCGAAGGCACACGCGCGCGACCAACGTCGATCCGGTAACCCGTACACTGATGGGTGTGCGTCACCGCTCACACGAGGATATCGACATGACCGGATCGACACTCGCCGCGAAGTTCGCGGACGCCCGCCGCCGGCATCAGCTGATCGAAACGCTGGCGCCCGCCGACATTCCGGCCGACGCGCCCACCGCCTACGCGATCCAGCACGAGATGCTGAGAGAGTCGGATGCGCGCATCGGCGCGTGGAAGATCGGCGCACGCGCGCCCGATGCGCTCGCCACCGGCGCGCCCATCGACGCCGCGCTTGTGCACGTTTCGCCCGCGCGCGTGCCCTTCGAATCGTTTTTCCGCGTGCTGGTGGAACTCGAAGTCGCGTTCCGCTTCGCCTATGCACTGCCCGCGCGACATGACCCTTACACGCGCGAGGAAGTATTCGATGCGATCGGCGGTATCGCGGTCGCGCTCGAAGTGGTCGACAGCCGTTTCGCGCAATGGCCCAATGTCGATCCGCTCGCCCAGCTCGCCGACTCGCAGAACAACGGCGCGCTTGTGGTGTCGGGCATGGAGCCTTACGACGTCGTCGCGCCGGGCTTCGACTTTCTCCAGCCGCGCCTCGAATTCACGCTGGATGGCGTGTCCATTGCGCCGGCCGCGCTCGGCAATCCGGCGGGCGATCCCCGCGAACTGCTGCCCTGGCTCGTCAACCATTGCTGCCGCATGGGTTTGACCGTCGAACCGTTCTGGACCATCACCACGGGCTCATATACGGGCGCATATCGCGTCGATGGACCTGGCATGCTCCATGGCGCGATCGACCGTATCGGTGAACTGGAACTGGTGCTCGCATGAAGCCTGAACATGTGCATCGATTGCATCGATACTTTGCATCTCATGAGCGCGCGCGCACGTATCCGTCATGACGTGATGAATGCATGCGCGCATGTGAGGCGCACGTCGCATTGGCGGACAGAAGCAGTGGATAAGTAGCAAAGAGCGCGCGGAAACGAACAGGCAGCGACGATGTCGAGCAAGAGGATAGAGACATTGGGATGAGGATTGTAGGTGAACGAAAATAACTCACCAAGATAGGAATTCTTCGAAGCAAATGAACAACGCAAGTGCGTGAAAAAAAATTCGAAAGGGTTTAGGATGATTTCAAGCGATGTCGTTTCGATTACGCGCGTTGCGCACGACATAGCTTTCTGACTTCGGCGAGGAGGTAGCATGGATATCTACAGCAGTTTCGCGACCCGCTTCGAAAAAACCCGCGAGGAGGAATTCTCGCTCGAAGAGTATCTCGCGCTCTGCAAAGAAGATCCTGCCACATATGCAACAGCGGGCGAACGCATGTTGACGGCCATCGGGGAACCCGAATTCGTCGATACGCGACTCGATCCGCGGCTGTCGCGTACGTTTGCGAACAAGGTCATCAAGGTGTATCCCGCGTTCCGTGAGTTTTACGGAATGGAGGAGGTGATCGAGAACGTCGTGTCGTACTTCCGGCACGCGGCACAGGGTCTCGAAGAAAAGAAGCAGATCCTGTATCTGCTGGGTCCGGTGGGCGGCGGCAAGTCGTCGATCGCCGAACGGCTGAAGCAACTCATGGAGCGCGTTCCGTTCTATTCGCTGAAGGGCTCGCCCGTCAACGAATCGCCGCTCGGTCTCTTCGATTACGACGAAGACGGCCCGGTGCTCGAAGAGCAGTACGGCATTCCGCGCCGCTATCTCAAGAGCATTCTCTCGCCGTGGGCCGTGAAGCGCCTGCACGAGTACAACGGCGACATCCGCAAGTTCCGCGTGGTGCGCCGCTATCCTTCGATCCTTCGCCAGATCGGTATCGCGAAGACCGAGCCTGGTGACGAGAACAACCAGGACATCTCGTCGCTCGTCGGCAAGGTGGATATCCGCAAGCTCGAAACCTATTCGCAGGACGACGCTGACGCGTACAGCTATTCCGGTGGCCTGTGCCTCGCCAATCAGGGCCTGCTGGAATTCGTCGAAATGTTCAAGGCGCCGATCAAGGTGCTGCACCCGCTGCTCACCGCGACCCAAGAAGGCAACTTCAAGGGCACGGAAGGCTTCGGTGCGATTCCGTTCGACGGCGTCATCCTCGCGCACTCGAACGAGTCGGAGTGGAAGGCGTTCCGCAACAACAAGAACAACGAAGCACTGCTCGATCGTATCTTCGTCGTGAAGGTGCCGTACTGCCTGCGCTACGGCGAAGAGATCAAGATCTACGAGAAGCTGCTGCGCAACTCGTCCCTCGCCGAGGCGGTTTGCGCACCGGGCACGCTCAAGATGATGGCGCAGATGGCCGTGCTCACGCGTCTGCACGAACCGGAGAACTCGAGTCTCTTCTCGAAGATGCAGGTCTATGACGGAGAGAACCTGAAGGACACGGACCCGAAGGCGAAGTCGTATCAGGAGTATCGCGATTACGCGGGCGTCGACGAAGGCATGACGGGCGTGTCCACGCGCTTCGCGTTCAAGATCCTGTCGCGCGTCTTCAACTTCGATTCGAGCGAAGTGGCCGCGAATCCGGTGCATCTGATGTACGTGCTCGAACAGCAGATCGAGCGCGAGCAGTTCCCGCCGGAGACGGAGCAGAAGTACCTGTCGTTCATCAAGGACGTGCTGGCTTCGCGCTACGCAGAGTTCATCGGGAAGGAAATTCAGACCGCTTATCTGGAGTCGTACTCGGAGTATGGTCAGAATATCTTCGATCGCTATGTCACCTATGCCGACTTCTGGATTCAGGACCAGGAGTTCCGCGACCACGACACCGGCGAGAGCTTCGACCGCGCATCGTTGAATGCCGAACTGGAGAAGATCGAGAAGCCCGCGGGCATCAGCAACCCGAAGGATTTCCGCAACGAGATCGTGAACTTCGTGTTGCGTGCGCGTGCGGCGAACGGCGGCAAGAATCCCGCGTGGATCAGCTACGAGAAGCTGCGCGTGGTGATCGAAAAGAAGATGTTCTCCAACACGGAAGAACTTCTGCCGGTTATTTCGTTCAACGCGAAAGGGTCGGCCGAAGAGCAGCGCAAGCACGAGGACTTCGTCAATCGCATGGTCGCGAAGGGCTACACGCCCAAGCAGGTCCGGCTCCTGTGCGACTGGTATCTGCGCGTGCGCAAGTCGTCGTGATGTAGAGTGGATGGGTATGGGGCAATCGACGGGAGTGGGCGCCATCGCGCCTTACTCCGGTCCCGCGCAAAGCGATAGTCAGGATGTCCCCTGCGGCCCGGGCGCGTGGATTGCGTCCCGACCGCACAGTGGACAGTTTGCGAGACAAAAGACGCCGCGATCAGTCGAAGCTGCACGTGACGCCTCGAAAGCTCGCCAATAACGCGGGAGACTGGATGTGCTGCACCAAATCATCGACCGCAGGTTAGCCGGCAAGAACAAGAGCATCGCCAACCGCGAACGCTTCCTGCGACGCGTCAAGAGTTACATTCGCCGCGCGGTGTCCGACGCGGTGCGCGATCGCAGTATCAAAGACATTCAAAGCACCCAGAGCATCACCATTCCCAAGAAGGACATCTCCGAGCCCTCGTTCCGTCACGGACCGGGCGGCAAGCGCGAGTACGTCCATCCGGGCAACGCCGACTACATTCGCGGCGACAAGATTCCGCGTCCGCCGGGCGGCGCGGGCGGCGGCGGCAAGAGCGCCAGCAACGAGGGCGAAGGGCAGGACGATTTCGTCTTCGAACTGTCCCGCGAAGAATTCATGCAGTACTTCTTCGACGACCTCGAACTGCCGCGCCTCGTCAAGACTCAGCTGCTCGCCGTGCCGACCTGGAAGAATGTGCGCGCGGGCTGGGCGGCGGAAGGCACCCCGAATAACATCGATGTGGTCAGGTCGCTGCGCAGCGCGCTCGGACGGCGCATCGCGCTCGGCTGGCCGCTCGCGTCGCAACTGCGCGAGATGGAGCGCCAGCTCGAGCAGTTGAAGGAAGAGAACGCCGACGAGGAAGAGATCGCGCGCCTCGAAGCGGATATCGTCGTCATGCAGGGCCGGATCACGCGCATCCCGTTCATCGATCCATTCGATCTGCGCTATATCAACCGCGTGAAGCAGCCGACGCCGTCGAGCAAGGCCGTGATGTTCTGCCTGATGGACGTCTCCGGCTCCATGGACGAGCAGCGCAAGGATTTGTCCAAGCGCTTCTTCATCCTCCTGTATCTGTTTCTGCAAAGGAACTACGAGAAGATCGAAGTCGTGTTCATCCGGCATCATACGCGCGCCGAGGAAGTGGACGAAGACACGTTCTTCCATTCGACCGAAAGCGGCGGCACCGTGGTGTCGAGCGCGCTCGAACTCATGAAGAAGATCATGGACGAGCGTTATTCGCCGACTGAATGGAACATTTACGGCGCGCAGGCATCGGACGGCGACAACTGGACCGACGATTCCCCGAAGTGCCGCAGGCTGCTCGCGGAAGACATCCTGCCGAAGGTCCGGTATTTTGCCTATATTCAAGTTGCGCCGGAGGAGCAGAACCTCTGGTTGGAGTATGCTCAGCTTGCGATGGGCGCGCCTGAACTGGCCATGAAAAAAGTCGATTCGGCCGCGGACATCTATCCGGTGTTCCGCGAGCTGTTCGAAAAACAGCAGGCGGCCGCATGACGACGCGGCATTGGCACAACGAGACGCGCGGGTATCAACTGGACAGCACGGACGATCGTGCGGCTTCCAGGCTTGGACCCGAGGCAGAGCAACGCAAGGCGTCCGCAGAGACAGACGAGGCGCACGAGGAAGGCAGAATGAATGTATCGGAGAAGCGGCGACCGCTGCCGTGCCCGTCGGACTGGAGCGTCGAGCTGATCGAAGAGTACGACGCCGAGATTTCGCGCGTCGCGAACGGTTACGGTCTCGACACTTATCCCATTCAGCTGGAGATCATCAGCTCCGAGCAGATGATGGATGCGTATGCATCCGTCGGCATGCCCGTGAACTATCGGCACTGGTCGTTCGGCAAGCACTTTCTCGCGACGGAGAAGGGCTATCGGCGCGGGCAAATGGGCCTCGCGTACGAAATCGTGATCAATTCGAATCCCTGCATCGCGTATCTCATGGAAGAGAACACCATGACGATGCAGGCGCTCGTGATCGCGCACGCGGCATACGGGCACAACTCGTTTTTCAAGGGCAACTATCTCTTCCGTCTCTGGACGGACGCGCACGCGATCATCGATTACCTCGTCTACGCGAAGAATTACATCGCGGAATGCGAGGAGCGGCATGGACTGGATCGCGTCGAGGAATTGCTCGATTCGTGCCACGCGCTGATGAACTACGGCGTCGATCGCTACAAGCGGCCGCAGAAGCTTTCGCTCGCGAAGGAAGCGGCAATGCGGCGCGAGCGTGAAGCGTATCTGCAATCGCAGGTCAACGAATTGTGGCGCACGCTGCCGAAGGGAAAGGACCCATCGCCGGAGGAAATCGAGAGCCGCTATCCGCCGGAGCCGCAGGAGAATCTGCTGTACTTCGCGGAGAAGAACGCGCCCTTGCTGGAGCCGTGGGAACGGGAAGTCATTCGCATCGTGCGCAAGATCGGCCAGTATTTTTATCCGCAGCGGCAGACGCAGGTCATGAACGAAGGCTGGGCGACCTTCTGGCACTACACGCTGCTGAACACGCTCTACAACGAAGGCCGTCTCGAAGACAGCTTCATGATGGAGTTTCTGCATTCGCATTCGAACGTCGTATATCAGCCGCCGGTGACGAAGCCGTATTACAGCGGCATCAATCCGTACGCGCTCGGCTTTTCGATGATGAGCGATATCCGCCGCATCTGCGAAAACCCGACGGACGAAGATCGCGAGTGGTTCCCCGAACTCGCGGGCAGCAACTGGCTGGACTCGTTGCATTACGCGATGCGCAATTTCAAGGACGAGAGCTTTATCGCGCAGTATCTGTCGCCGCATCTGATTCGCGAGATGCGTCTGTTCTCGATTCTCGACGACGACATGCGCGATGCGCTCGAAGTGTCGGCGATCCATGACGACAGCGGGTATCGCTATGTGCGTCAGGCGTTGTCGCGGCAATACGATATTCATCATCGCGAGCCGAACATTCAGGTGTATTCGGTGAATACGCGTGGCGATCGCAGTCTGACGCTGCGTCACTTCATGACCGACAACCGCCATCTCTCGAACGACAGCGATGAAGTGCTCAAGCACATGGCGCGCTTGTGGCAGTTCGATGTCTATCTGGAAAGCGTCGATGAGAACGGGACGGTGAGAAAGCGCTTCGACTGCCGGTACGTGCCGCCGAATACGCGTTGAACTCCGTGAAAACCGGCGCTCGATAGCGCCGGTTTTTCGTTGTGGCTACTGCTTGCTTGCCTCGTCCTGCGAAAACAGATCCCAGCTCGCCATGAACAGCGCCGCCACCAGCGGCCCGATCACGAAGCCGTTGATGCCGAAGAGCGCCATCCCGCCGAGCGTCGAGATCAGCACGACCCAATCGGGCATCTTCGTATCCTTGCCGACGAGAATCGGACGCAGCACGTTATCCACGAGTCCGATCACAACGACGCAGAACACGACGAGAATCAGTCCCTTGATGATCTGCCCCGTCATGAAGAAATAGAGCGCGGCGGGCACCCAGATGATCGCAGCGCCTACCGCGGGCAGCAGGGAAAGGAAGGCCATCAGCACGCCCCACAGCAGCGAGCCGCCGATGCCCAGAATCCAGAAAATCAGCCCGCCGAGCAATCCTTGCACGGCCGCGACCGCGATATTGCCCTTGACCGTCGCGCGCACGACCGTGGTGAACTTCGCGATCAGATGCTGCTTGGGCTCCGGGTCCAGCGGAATCGCGCGCCGGATGCGACGGCCGATCTCGCCGCCGTCGCGCAGCAGAAAGAACACGAGATACAGCATCACGCCGAAGCTCACGACGAACTGGAACGTGTTCTGCCCGATCGAGAGCGCCTGCGCCGCGGCGAACTGACTGATCTGCGACGCGCCTTCCATCAGCTTCTGCTGCACGCCGACGATATCGTCGAGCCCGAACCGCCCGAGCAGTTGCTGCGCCGATACCGGCAATGCATGCAGCACATGCTGAAAATACAGTCCGAAATTCAGGTCGCCGCTCTTGATCCGCGCATAGACGAGGCCGACTTCCTGAACGAGCGTCACCGCGACGACCGCCAGCGGAATGATGACGATGAGAATCGCGGCGGCCAGCGTCGTCAGCGCGGCGAGATTGCGGCGCTTGCCGAAGCGCGCGGCGAGATAGCGCTGCATCGGCTGGAACAGGATCGCGAGAATCGCGCCCCAGAAGATCGCGCCGAAAAACGGCAGCAGCACCCACGCCAGCGCGAGCGTCACGGCGCACAGCAGGATATGGAAAAAATTTTGATGGACAGATTGGTTATTCATTAGCGACCAGTAGGGCAGGCGAGAGGGCGAACGCAATCGCGCGGGCGGCCATGCTAGCACGGCCCGTCGGACGGCTTTCGCGCTCAGGGTTCGAGCAGGAATCCGGCCAGGGGTTCGCCTTAAATCTGTCATCGTTTGATTGCCGCTGGAGCCAAAGCCCGTGCGTCGACTAAAATCCGGCTTCCAATCCTTGCGGATCGCTTTCCTGCCGGACGGCCAGGCGAACGCGGGCGAACGAGCCGATCGTTCGTGCGCGGCCACTCCGCTCTACGCATCGAACAATGAATCCAGGCGTCATCTACGCATTCTCGGCCTTCGCCATCTGGGGCCTTTTCCCGATCTACTTCAAGGCCTTGCACTCGATCGGCGCGGTCGAGATGCTCGCGCACCGCATGGCGTGGTCGATGCTCTTCCTGTTGATCGTCATGACCGTGCGCCGCCAGTGGAAGTGGCTCGGCCCCGTTTTGAGCGACCGGCGCCTGCTTGCGCGCTTCGCCGCGAGCGCGGTGCTGCTGTCGGCGAACTGGGGAATCTATATCTGGGCGGTGAACGATGGCCGCATCGTCGAGGCGAGCCTCGGCTACTTCATCAATCCGCTCGTCAACGTGCTGTTCGGGATGGCGTTTCTGCACGAGCGGCTGCGGCCCGTGCAGTGGATCGCGGTGACGATCGCCGCGCTCGGCGTGCTGTGGCTGACGTGGGTGAACGGCGCGCCGCCGTGGATCAGCTTAGCGCTCGCGCTGACGTTCGGCGGCTACGGGCTCTTGCGCAAGACCGCGTCGCTCGGCGCGCTCGAAGGACTCACGCTCGAAACGATGCTGCTGTGTCCCGTCGCGCTGCTCTATCTCTTCTTCCTGAGCTCGCACGGCGGCAGCGGCTTCGCGCACGCGTCGCCCGGCGTAAAGCTGCTGCTCGCGGCGGCCGGGCCGGTGACCGCGGTGCCGCTCTTGCTGTTCGCGGCGGGCGCGCGACGCATTCCGCTATCGATGCTCGGGCTCATCCAGTACATCACGCCGACGCTGCAATTGCTGATCGGCGTCGTGATCTATCAGGAATTCTTCGGGCACGATCAACTGCTCGGCTACGGCGCGATCTGGGCCGCGCTCGCGATTTACTCGCTCGAAGGCGTGTATCGCGCGCGCGCGGCCCGCGTCTGAACGAGGATCAGCGCAACGCGTCGCCGAAACGATATTCGACCGTCGCTTCGTCGAGTTTCGCTTTGATTTCCGGATCGATGGGCTGATCGACGGCCGCGAGCGTCTCGTTCAATTGATCGGGCCGGCTCGCGCCGATGATCGCCGAAGTCACGGCCGGATTCGCCAGCACCCACGCGAGCGCCGTGCTCGCGAGCGAACGTCCCGTCGGCGCGACGATCTCGTTGATCCGCTCGATCGTATGAAACTCGCGCTCGTGCCAGTAACGCTCGGTGTACGTCGCGCCCGCCTTTCCGACCGCGCCGGTGAAACGGCCTTCGCTCGGGCCGGCACTGAAGCTGTGCTTGCCCGTCAGCAATCCGCCCGCGAGCGGGTTGTACGGAATCACGGCGAGACTTTCCTCGGTCGCGAGCGGCAGCAATTCGCGTTCGATCTGGCGGAACAGCAGGTTGTAGCGCGGCTGCACGGAAACGAAACGCGCCGCGCGCAACACGTCCGAGCGGCCGAGCGCGCGCGCGAGCCGGTACGCCAGAAAATTCGATACGCCGATATAGCGCGCCTTGCCTTGCCGCACGATGGTGTCGAGCGCTTCGAGCATCTCGTCGAGCGGCGTGTCGTGATCGTCGGTATGGAGCTGGTACAGGTCTACATAATCCGTGTCGAGCCGCTTGAGCGACGCGTCGATCGCATCGAGCAGATGCTTGCGCGAAAAACCCTTGTGCCACGCGAGCGGCCCCATTTCATGCGCGGCCTTGGTCGCGAGAATGAAGTTGTCGCGACGGCCCTTCAGCCAGCGGCCGACGATTTCCTCGGTGCGGCCCGCGAGATCGTGTCCGCTGCCGAGCGGATAGACGTTCGCCGTGTCGATGAAATTGACGCCCGCGTCCGCCGCGCGGTCCATGATGCTGCGCGACACGTCTTCCTCGGTCTGCAGACCGAACGTCATCGTGCCGAGCGTGAGACGCGAAACGGTGAGACCGGTATTGCCGAATTTGCGGTATTGCACGGTTGCGCTCCATAAGAGAACGAGTCGATCGGACCGACAGAATAGCCGCAACGATCAGGACGTGCCGGCGCGGGCGGGTGCGGCGCCCTGCGGCGCGGAATCGAGATAGCGGAACACGACGCCCGACAGCAGCGTGACCACGCCCATGCACACGAAGCTCAGCCTGAAGCCGGCCGCGGTCGAGAACGGCCCCTGGAACAACTGCACGAGCGAGCCGCCGATCGATACGCCCAGGCCGATCGCGAGCATCTGCACCATCGAAAAGAGGCTGTTGCCGCTGCCCGCGTCCTTGCTCGACAAGCCTTTGAGCGTGACGCTGTTCATCGCGGCGAACTGCATGGAGTTGCACGCGCCGAACACGACGAGAATCGCGATTTCGACGGCGAGCGGTAAGGTCGGCGAAAACAGCGCGAACGCGACGATCGACGCGCCCACGAGCGCCGTGTTCACGAGCAGGAACATGTCGTAGCCGTAATGCTTCACGAGCTGCGCGATCCAGCGCTTGCTGACCGTTCCGGCGATCGCGATCGGCAGCATCATCAGACCCGAATGCAGCGGGCTGTAGCCGAGTTCGAGCTGCATCAGAAGCGGCAGCAGAAAGGGCACCGCGCTCGAACCGATGCGGCACAGCAGGTTGCCGATCAGCCCGACGCTGAAGTTCGGCTCGTGGAAAAGCGCGAGATGAAAGATCGGGTTGCGCTTGTGCCGCGCGTAAGGGACATACGCGAACGCCGACACCGCCGCGAGCGCGAAGAGCGCCGCCGAGACCGCGCCGCGATGCGTTTCCACCGGGCTATCCAGCGCGAGCGAAAACGACACCATGCACATCGACAGCAAACCGCAGCCGATGAAATCGAAGGGCGGCGCATCGTGCAGCGTGTCGTTCGGCAGGAAGCGTTGCACCGCGTAAAGCCCGACCGCGCCGATCGGCACGTTGATCAGGAAAATCCAGTGCCACGTAAACGACTCGACGAACCAGCCGCCGAGCGTCGGGCCGAGAATCGGGCCGACCTGGCCGGCGACCGAAATCATCGCGAGCGCGGAGACGTAGGCTTCGCCCGAGACGGCGCGCAGCACGGCGAGACGTCCGATCGGCAGCAGCATCGAACCGCCGACGCCTTGCAGCACGCGCGCGAGCACGAGCTGATTCAACGAATGCGCGCCCGCGCAGGCGAGCGAGCCGATGACGAAGAGCGAGATCGCGACGAGATAGACGCGGCGCGTGCCGAAGCGGTCGGCGAGCCAGCCGGAGGCGGGCGTGAGGAGCGCCATCGTGAGCGTGTAGGCGACGACGATCGACTGCATCGCAAGCGGCGCGGTGCCGAGGCTGCGCGCAATGGAAGGCAGCGCCGTGTTCACGATGGTCGTGTCGAGCGCCTGCATGAAGAAGCCCACGGCGACGATCCAGAGCAGTGCCGTGTGCGAAGAACTTTTGGTCATGTGGGAAGCGGGGTTGCGGTCGCTGCGCAATGAGGAAAGCCTTTTTAAAACAAAGCCATCACGCGATATGTGAAATGTTAATGACTTGCGGCGTCATCGGGAAGACCGCTAACCGCATTGACTGTCATCGTTTTATCCGATCACAATGACGCATGCTCAATCCAGTCTGGCTGAACACGTTCGCGACCGTGGCCGCGTCGCACAGTTTCACCGATGCCGGGCGGCAACTGGGCCTGCGGCAATCCAGCGTCTCCGAGCACATCCGGCGTCTGGAGGAGAGCGTCGGCCGGCGCCTCTTCGTGCGCGACACGCATTCGCTCGCGCTCACCGCCGACGGCGAAGCGATGCTCGTCCACGCCCGCGTGATCCTCGAAGCGATGGCGCACGCGCAATCGCAATTCAGCTCGCCGCGTCTGCGCGGACGCGTGCGGCTCGGCTCATCGGACGATATCGCGCTCGGGCCGCTGCCGAGCGTGCTGGCGGCGTTTCGCGACACGCATCCGGACGTCGAACTGGAAATCACGATCGGCATGACGGGCCGGCTCTATCAGATGGTCGACGCGGGCGAGATCGATCTCGCGGTCGGCAAGCGGCGTTTCGGCGATGCGCGCGGCACGCGGCTTTTTTCCGGACGGCTCGAATGGCTGGCGAAACCGGGCACCATCGTCGATACGAGCGAGCCGCTGCCGCTCATCCTCGTTTCCGAACCGAGCGTCACGCGCGGCGTCGTGCTCGATTCGCTCGCGCAGACCGGCGCAAGCTGGCAGATGGTCTGCACGAGCAGCAGTCACGCGGGCTGCATCGCCGCGGCGCGTGGCGGACTCGGCCTGACCGTGCGCTCGCATTTTCTCGCGGCGCGGGGACTGGCTCCGCCCGTCAATCGCGCGGAGTTGCCGGAATTGCCTGAAGTGGAGTTCATCGCATTCGGCGCGAAACATCTGAGCCGTCCGGCCGAAACCTTGCTACAGCTTCTCGAAAACAGTGATTTGCGCGGCGAATGGGACGGCGAATGAGACCGAAAGCGAGCGCGGGCGAGGGCAGGGGCACTGGTTGCGTCGCAGCAACGACCGGCAGACCCGAATGGCTATCGTAAATCCGTTCTTATATATTGTGCGGCGATTGAAGTAGCCACTTCCAAGACGTGTTTCGCCTCTTCCGCCCACTTTTCTCCGATGTATCCCGATACCGTGCGTTTGTCGCGGTGATCGCGCTCGCGGCGTTTTCGAGCGCCCACGCGGCCTCGTACGTGGCGAAGCACTGCGACGACCTCGAAGGCAAGAACGTGCCCGCATCGATCATCGGCTTGCCGACGCGCGGCGCGACGATCGTCTCCGCGTGGGTCGTCAAGGCGGCCGCGCCCGGCAACCGCAACGGCGAGTATTGCCGCATCACCGGCTTCATCAAGGCGCTGCAGGATTCCACGCCCGACATCCGCTTCGAAGTGAATCTGCCGAGCCGCTGGAACGGCCGCGCGCTACAGATGGGCGGCGGCGGCTACAACGGCACGATCGTCTCGGGCACTGAACCGATGCCTTTCGCGCCCGACTCGACGCCGCTCGCGCGCGGCTACGCGACCTTCGGCTCGGATTCGGGCCACGTCGGCAATGCGGGCCGCGCGGACTTCGCGGGAAACGATGAAGCCATCGTCAATTTCGGCTTCGGGCATCTCAAGAAAACCCGCGACGTCGCGCTCGCGCTGATCCAGATGGGCTACGGGCGCACGCCCGAGAAAACCTACTTCGCGGGCGGCTCGACGGGCGGGCGCGAGGGTTTCACCGTGATCGAGCGCTTTCCGAACGACTACGACGGCGTGATCGCCAACGCACCCGCGATCAATTTCTCGGGCGTGCGTCTGATGGGCGTGAAAGTCGGGCAGGCGTCGTATGCGAAGCCTGGCGGTTTCGTCGGCGTCGCGCAGCAGCGGCGCGTGTTCGAGACCGTCGTGCACGAATGCGACCGGCTCGACGGTGCGGCGGACGGCATCGTCGGCAACGTGGAGGCGTGCAGGAAGCTGGAGCCGCAGATCATCGCGTCGCTGCGCTGCGCGAACGGGCAACGTCCTTCCTTGCGCGACAGTTGTCTTTCCGATGCGCAGATCGATACGCTCGAGACGCTGCGCGACGGCGTCACGCTGCCGTATCCGCTCGCGTATGGCGTCGATACCTATCCGGGCTACAACGTGTTTCAGGGCGTCGATTTCTCAGGAACGCTCGGGCTCGGCGACTCGCCGACGCTACTGACTCCGCCGACATTCGGCGCGAACGGCTATCTCTTCGCGCAAGGCGACGCGTATGTCCGTCACTTCGTCACGCGCGACCTCGGCTTCAGCGGGCTCACGTTCGATCTCGACAATCCCGGCCGCTTCAGGCAACGCCTCGTGACGCTCGCGTACACCGTCGGGGGGGGGGGGGCCGCGGGGAGAGCGCGGCGCAGGGCCCGGCGCGGCCCCGCCCCGCG
>NZ_JAQQDB010000068.1:0-24883 GCF_046030135.1 Caballeronia jiangsuensis | reverse complement strand
TGCTCACCAGGTGGGCGACATCGTCGTTTGCGACGAGAATCCAACCGGTTTTGCCCAGTTCCTTCCACGGCCCGGTGCGTACCTTGATCTTCTGCATCGAAGTGAGCAGATAGCCGCCGTCCCACAGATGACGCTTGACCGCGGCAAGCACCGCATTCCGCTCTTCGTTGAAGCGCGGGCCAGTCAGGCCCGAGAAGCGCCAAAGCAAGCCGTCACTCGTGACCTCGACTTTCGCCGCGCGCAGCAACGTCTTCCACTCGTCGAGCGACTTGCCACCTTGGCCGCCGGTACGCACCGGCAGCAGCTCGCGAGCCTTCTCCTTGAACGTCTCCAGCTTCGCGATCACGGCGTCGATGTCGTCGGCCAGCGGACTCTGGTTGCCATCTTGCAGGGCGTCGAGCCAGTTACCGAGCAGAACCTGGACGGTCTCCACATCGGAGAATCGTAAGCGCGAATTTCTCCGCACGTAGCGCGATGGAGTGAAAGAGGTCACGCTTGCGTCCGCAACCAACACTTGCGGACGCAACGACGATGACGCCTGACACGATTGACCTCGAGTTTCTGCCGCTGAAGGTGACGCACGTTTCGCCAAAGGGCAAACGATCATTCGATCCTGATGGGAAACGTCGCTTGGTCGAGGCATGCCTGCGGCCTGGCGCGTCGCTTGCCGGTTTGGCGCTGAAGGCAGGAGTGAATGCCAACCAACTGCGCAAATGGGTCGACATGTACCGCAAAGCAGGCGTAGTTGCCGATCCGCCGAGGACGAGCGAGCCCGAACCTTCTGCGTTTGTTCCGGTGGTTACGATCGGAAACGCGACACTGAAGGGTAAGTCAGTATGACTTTCCGTGACGCAAGGGCTGGCCTGGCGTGGGGAATTCAACGCGGGTTAGTCAATATGACTCCCCGTGGGGCAGAGAGGCTGGCCTGCCGCGAAGGAATCAATCGCGGGCTAGCATGACTGCCAGAGCCGCATGGTGTGGACAGGGCCACACCCGGCGATTTCCGAGGCGGAGGCCAGCATGGAACACGATAGCACGTTGTACGTAGGGCTTGATGTCCACAAGGATTCGATCACGGTTGCCTACGCGATCGGAATGGGCGACGTTGAACTGTTAGGCAAGATCGGGACGACAAAGTCCGATATCGATCGCCTGTGCAAGCGTCTGCAATCGAAGGCGCGGCATATCTGCATCGTCTACGAGGCGGGCCCGTGCGGCTACGGACTTTACCGTCAGCTCCTGCAGAAGGGGTTTGACTGCATGGTGTGCGCACCCTCACTGATTCCCAGAAAGCCCGGCGAACGCGTCAAGACCGACCGCCGCGATGCGATCAAGCTTGTGCGCGCGCTGCGCGCCGGAGACCTGTCGGCGGTGTATGTGCCCAGCGTGGATGACGAAGCGTTCCGCGATCTCGCGCGCGCGTGGGTGAGCGCCAAGGACGACCTGAGGCGTGCGCGCCAACGACTGAAGGCCTTTCTCCTCTCGCACGGTGTGGGCTACACGGGCCGCCCTGATTGGGGCCCCGCGCATCGACGCTGGATCAGCCAGTATTCATTCGATGGCGCATGGCAGCAACTGGCGTTTGAGGAGCTACGGCGCACGATCGAGGACCGGCTCGCGCAATGCGAGCGGCTGGAGACCGCGCTGCGCGAGGCTGTGGTCAACTGGCGTTTCTATCCGGCCGTACTGGCCCTGCAGACGATGCGCGGTCTGCAGTTCACGACGGCCGTGGGCATGCTCGCCGAGTTGGGCGATCTTTCACGCTTCCTGCACCCACGCCAGTTGATGGCCTGGCTGGGGGTAACGCCCTCCGAACACTCGTCGGGCGAGAAGCGCCGGCTGGGCAGCATCACCAAGAACGGCAACAGCTATGCGCGAAAGCTGCTCGTCGAAGCGGCCTGGAGCTACCAGCACCCGGCCCGCGTGAGCCGCGAGATCCAATGCCGGCACGAGGGCATCCCCAAGCCCATTGTCGATCGAGCCTGGGACGCGCAGGTGCGCCTGTGCGGGCGCTACCGGAGGCTTGTCGCACGCGGCAAGGAGAAGAACATTGCCGTGGTCGCGATCGC
This sequence comes from Caballeronia jiangsuensis, assembly GCF_046030135.1. Classification (NCBI taxonomy): domain Bacteria; kingdom Pseudomonadati; phylum Pseudomonadota; class Betaproteobacteria; order Burkholderiales; family Burkholderiaceae; genus Caballeronia; species Caballeronia jiangsuensis. Next base: position 22,814 of record NZ_JAQQDB010000068.1, on the reverse strand, counting down.
CCGCGAACTGGCGGGGTTCATCTGGGACATTAGCCAGCTCGCGATGTCGCTGGCCACGCCACGCGAGGTGCCGATAGCATGACACGCACGTGAGAATCCCCACAACGACTGGAGGACGAGCTTCCTGAAGGCGGCGTAGCCCGGCACACGAGTAATCCGCGGGCTATGCTAGGCAACGGATCTCATCCGACTTGCGCGGTTAGATAGCGGCAGGCTCATTGGACGGACCACTGTAATGCGGTACCCAACCCGCGGATATCAGCGTGATACACCGTCGAGATTTACTGCTACGCCGCCCTCAGGAAACTCAAACAACTTGTCTTTAGAGAAAATGAAAAACCGATCACCTATTGCTACGGGGAGTCATATCAGCATTGCTGCCAGAGCCGCACGGTGTGGACAGGGCCACACCTGGCTATTTTCACCACGGAGGCCAGCATGGAACACGATAGCACGGTGTACGTCGGGTTGGATGTGCATAAGGAATCGATCACGATTGCCTATGCGGTCGACGCAGGCGAAGTCGAGGCGATGGGCAAGATCGGCACGACGTTGGTTGAAATCGATCGCCTGTGCAAACGACTCCAGTCGAAAGCACGACATGTACGTGTTGTCTATGAAGCGGGCCCCTGTGGCTACGGCTTGTATCGGCGTCTGATCAAGCAAGGCTTCAACTGCATCATCCCAGCGCGTCCGAGAAAGCCGCGTGACAAGCCGAAAGCCGAGCTCTCGGTACTCCTGGTCCAGCGATGGATTCTCGCGCGCTTGCGAAACCAGCGCTTCTTTAACCTCGATGAGGCCAACCGGGCCGTCGCCGTGTTGCTGGTGGATCTGAACAACCGGCCCTTCAAGAAGCTGCCGGGCTCGCGCCGTAGCGTATTCGAGGAAATCGATCGGCCGGCGCTGCGCCCGCTTCCAGACACGCCCTACCAGTACGCAGAATGGATCGTCGCTCGCGTGGGGCCGGACTATCACGTCGAAGTGGACCAGCACTACTACTCCGTGTCGTACCGCTATGCACGCGAGCAGGTCGATGTGCGCGTCACGACCAATACCGTCGAGATCTTCCATCGCGGCCAGCGCATCGCCGCGCACGGCAAGAGTGCCCGCCGTCGCTTCCACACCACCATCGACGCGCACATGCCACCGGAACACCAGGCCGTCGTGAAGGGCTGTGACCTGCAACGGCTGGGCAACTGGGCCGCCGACATTGGCCCGCACACCTCCGCCGTCATCCAGCACCTGCCGGGCGCGCGCAAGCATCCGCAGCAGGCGTACCGCGCCTGTCTGGGTGTGCTGCGCATGGGCAAGGACTACGGGCGCGAACGGCTCGAGGCCGCCTGCCGCCGCGCCATCGATCTGAAAGCGCCGAACTACAAGTTCATTGCCTCGACGCTGAAGAACGGGCTGGACCGTGAGCCAGAACCGGCTACGCTCCAGGCCGACCTGCCGCTCATGCACGCCAACGTGCGCGGGCCATCCTACTATCACTGAAATCAGGAAGGAATCGTCATGCTTCATCATCCGACCGTCGACAAACTGCATGCGCTGCGCCTGAGCGGCATGGCCGCTGCCCTTGCCGAACAGCAGGCGCAGGAGGGCATTGATCGGCTTGGCTTCGAAGAGCGCCTGGGCCTTCTGGTCGAGCGCGAAGCCAGCCAGCGGGAATCGAGACAGACAACTGCGCGCCTGCGGCGCGCGAAGCTGAAGTTCTCCGGCGCCTCGCCGGAGGACATCGATTACCGCACTGCGCGCGGGTTGGATCGCGCGCTCACCGCTCGGCTGCTGACCTGTGAATGGATTCGGGAGCGCCAGAATCTCATCCTGGTCGCGCCGACCGGCCTCGGCAAGAGCTGGCTGGGTTGCGCCTTCGCGGTTCAGGCCTGCAGACAGGGCTTCTCTGCGTGTTCACGAAGGGCCGTTGGGAGTTCATATCGATCTGTTCGCAGCGCGGCTGCTGCGAGAGGGACATTGTCGACAAGGAGCATGGCGCAATCTTCGCGTGGTTTGCGACTTCAGTCACTGGCTCGCACGCAAACGGTTTGAGCTCAACGACATCAACGAGCAATCGATAGACGAGTATTAGAAGTTCCGTCGCCGATATCGATGTCCATTTCTCAGTGATCGTCCTGCATTGATCAGACTGCTCGGTCTACTTCGAGAGATCGATGCAATTCCTGCCAAGCCACCTTTCGCACTGGACGAGCTCGAACAGGTTGTGCAAGATTTTGACCGATATCTGATCCGGGAGCGCGGATTGGCGCGCGTGTCTGCCGTTCGCCATGTCCCTTTCGCTCGGAAGTTTTTGCGGGAGCGCTGCCTTTCTGCCTATCCGCAAATCACTAGCGTGACCGGTTCGGACGTCATGACATTCATCGAACGTCATGCAAGAGACCATAGTCCGCAATCCGCGAAACATATGTGCTCGGCAATTCGCGCGTTCATGCGCTTTCTGCAATACCGAGGTTATATTGCCGCCGATCTTGCAAGCTGCGTACCACGTGTGAGAGCGTGGCAGCTCACATCGCTTCCTACCTATCTGCTGCCCGACCAGGTTCAAGCCGTGCTCAACGGCTGTGACCGGCATACTCCCGTTGGACGCAGAGACTACGCGATCTTGTTGTTGCTTTCTCGCCTCGGACTCCGAGCAAATGAGATTGCGTTGCTGACGCTCGATGATATTGACTGGCGTATTGGCCAACTCGCCATTCACCTGCGCTCGCAGCATTTCGTAGTGGGCCGTGTATTGCGTCACGTCGCGCTCGAGAAGCGTCAAAAGTTGAGACATCGGGTCGTGGTCCCGGCTGCCTCCCGTCTTGTCGATCTCATCGAGCAGATACAGGGGATTGCCGAACTCACCGTCGATGAGGGACGCCGCAATCTTTCCGTGACGCGCCCCGCTCCAGGTCGGCGCTGAGCCGCCCAGGATCCACCCTGCGCTCATCGTGCCCATCGACAGGAACTGATACGAGAGCCCGAGGGAAACAGCCAGGCGCTTGGCGAAATGCGTCTTGCCGACGCCCGGCTCGCCCGCCAGCAGGATCGGGATCAGCGCGAGCCCGCGCTTGTTGCGAACACCGAGTTCGATGTGGTTGCTCAGGTCTTCGAGCACCCCGCGAAAGTTGGGGCAGTCTTCAATGACCTGCTCGAGCGGCGCGGCGCTCGCCGGTTTGCTCACCCAACGCTGCGGTGCTGTCTCGAGCATCTTGCGGTACACGCGGCGCAGGCCTTCGGTGTTGCTCGACTGGCCTTCGAGCCCGAGAAGGGCCTTCTCGACTTGCGATGGATCGAACAGGGTCATGGACGACCCGAGGGACAGTGCCACCATGTGTACGCATCCTCACGCAGGAAAACACGCGCGCAGCGGAAATCGCTGCGCCGCCAGTATAGTGTCGAGCTGCGAGATCTGCGGATAACAAAACATGGGGAGATCTGTGACGGATAAGAGCACTAAAACCCGGCTCGACGAGCTGGCTGTGCAAGCGATCGCTCTGGCGCAGGAGCCGGGCTCGTCCACCGAAGCGACTGTACGCCAGTTCCTGCACGTTCGTGAGCTGTTTGAGCACGCCCATGACTTGGGTGCGCGAGCCAATGCAGCGCCAGACTTGCCCGCTCCGGATGACGACGAGCGCCGCCTCCTGCTCGCCAAGCCGATCGACCAAATGGATCTGACCGTACGCGCAGTCAACAGCGTCATAGCTTGTGGAATCGAGACGGTCGGAGACCTGGTCGCGCGCACCGCTGAAGACCTGTTCCATGCGCCGCATCTTGGCCGCAAGTCGCTCGAAGACATCGTGAACATGCTGGCCGATCACGGACTTAAGCTGGCGGACGACGTGCGCGTTTTGAACGGCGCAGAGGCCCCAGAGATCGTGTCGGCCGGTATTGAAAGGGACGTGGCGGGCCTTGACGAAGTCGCCGCCCGATATCTCGTGGATCGCCCGTTGCGCCCGGCCGCTGAGATCCAGCGAGCCCTCGACGAGTTCGTCGGCACGCTCACCTTTCGCTACGCGCTTACGCATCGCCGCGCAAGACTCACGGCGCAACGATACGTGAGGAAACGATTCGGGCTCGCCTGAACCTGCTCTGCGGCTCCGCAGATTGACAGTGTTTGAGGGTTGCGACTCCTCGGCTGCTCGACTCAGTCCCCCGAACACTTCCGGATCAGAACCCGAGTCGTCGCGGCGATTTCATCGCTTACTCTTACACTGACGGCTTCCTAGGAAGTATGGGAATAAATCCAGTCTCAGAAGATTCCCCCGGGAAAAAAAGAAGATGCCTTTTCAAATCTTCCCGTGTGAGCATCAATCGTATCAGTGCGCCCCTGTTGGTCACTTGGAAATGAGCTAGTAAGCGACCGACATATTTGCGGACTGTCATACCCTCAATTTTCATCTCGTTGGCGATAGCTTTATCGGGCAACCCCCTCACAAGCCAATTTAGCGCTTCATATTCCCTTGGTGTAAGTCCGAGCGCCGCCGCACCGCTAAGGGGCATTCTTACACAGACGTTATCCAGAAGTGAATTGACTTCCTCGCTATTACGGCAAAGTGTTGCCTGCTGATGCTCATTAACTTCTTTTCTTTGTGTCGTGGTGTAGAACGATCCGCCCGCGCGAATGGCAGCGATTATCGCCTCGACGTTGCGAGGAGGCTTTGTTTTTGGGAGATAGCCCGACGCACCATACTCGATACACTGACGTGCAGCGTCGACGCGCTTTTCCTCCGACATCACAACTAGGGCAACCCCGTGACGTTTCAATTCTTGAAGTGACGCAAAACCTCCTCCATCGGGCAGGTCAAGGTCAACAAAGACCACATCTATTTTTTTACTAAGTACATGATCCATGCCCTCTTTGAGCGAGGCAGCCTGTAGCACCTCAATCCCAGGGTGCACTTGTTGAAGCAGGAGAGAGAAAGCTGCCTGAAATAGGTACTGGTCGTCCAGAATGAGCGCTCGCATCGATGTCGGCCTCCGAACCCTCAGAGCAGGATAGCAGGATTTAGGCGCCATGCGCCCTCCTAGAGTCGGACCGAAAACGAGCCGGCGGGTCCAGTCGCACCCGCAATCAGGACCGAACTACTACAAATGTTCCATCCCTCCCCCACAAGAAGGGTACTGCTCCTGTGGCTTTTTCCTTTTCTTCGACACCGTAAAAATGACTTCACTCAATCACGACTAGCTCGGTCGAGGGTGAAATGAAAACTTTATCAATTACATCTCTGCGAATTCAGATAGAAAAATGGCTTGCGCTCGACGGCGGCTCGCGCTCGATTTCAATTCAACGCGGTAGCTGTAACTCAAACCGTTACAGATATGTGTGCATTTCATACCGCATCGGCGGCGGCAGTGTGCGGACTATTTTTTTCTTCCGACACACGAAAGAGTGTTGGAGCGTCATCCCGCCGAATCCCAACAAGACCGTGCTAACCGCGTTGTACACCGAAATCACGATCTAACACAAAAGGAGGACCTAAAGAAGCGATTCCCATGACAAGCCCATCATAACGAGGCGTTGACTAATCACGCGCAACCTTTTGGTGCGTATCGCATAAGAGCATGGCCGATAAATGGCCGTCAGGATTTTTCAAGGAGCACACGATGAATTTCCAGTCTACGAACACTCTGGTCGATGTCGGACCTGAATTTTTCGAGCAACCCAACCTGAACAACGCAATAACACCAATGCGAGAGGGTTCGCCTGCCATCCAGTCGAAAACGCCATGGAAAATGAAAGTGTACCTTGTGACGGCGGCAGCGCTGATCGCTGCGTTGAACGTCGGCACCGCCTATGCCGGCGTGCAGCAGGAGTTCCAGGATTTCGAGTCGAGTCGGCCGCCGGCAGGTTGGATTCCGACGGGCATCGCCGGCTTCGACTACGGCAAGGGACTGGCGCATCAAGGCGAGGGCAATAGTTGGGTCCGGGCAGTTCGCGGCTGGAACGCCATCAACAAGTGGATCAGGATGCCGAAAAATTCGGACTGCATTGCGCGAGCGTGGATCCGACACTCAGACTCATTGACGGACGGGTATATGACTGTTCGCGGAGGGAACGGATCCAGTTTCGGGCCGGTTATTACAGAGGTCAAGCTCTCAGGTCCGAATCGTCCCAATCCGGCGGAGAAGAACTACAACCTGTACGAGCTGAATTTTTATTCGGGCGACAATCCGCAGTTGCTGTTTTACGTTGGCCTGTATGGCAACGGCCGGGACAGCTGGGTGCAGGTCGACGACGTGGTCGTATCGTGCTTTACGCGCTATTAGCGAGACGAGAGCGGAGACACACAGGTCTCCGCAATCGTTCCCTCGATGCACATAATGAATGACTCGTTGTGAGAACCGCTATGAAAAAACCCTTTAGCAAATCCGCGATTGGAAGATCGCTCATGCTTGCGCCGCTGGCGTTAGCGATTTCGATGACGATGACGGGCTGCGGCGGCGGCGGCACGGACGGCGCCCGCGCGACAGGCGCCGGCGCGACAGGCGGTAGCGGCGGTGGCGCCCCTACGGCAACCGAAACCCCGCAAAGAGCGTCGATGCTTTACATTGTGAACGGAGGGCCCGGCTTCAAGGTCACTCAGTGCACGATCGACGAGAGCGGTGCGTTGTCAGGCTGCGCCAATGCGTCCGTGCCGGGAATTTCCGCGCCGCCCGACGGCATCGCGATTCACGATGCTGATGCGTTCGTGACGGTGTCATCGACGAAGCAAGTGCTTCGATGTCCCATCGACGGCAAAGGCGCGTTATCGTCCTGCCAGGACAGCGGCGCTAAATCCCTTGCCTATCCCGGGGGAATTTACATTGAAGGGGCCACGGCGTATATCACAAGCTACGGCAACCCGGGAAGCATCTCGCAGTGTGCGATTGGCAATGCTGGTGCGCTCTCCTGCACCACCGGCACGCCGTCGGGTTCAAGCGGACCACTCGCTATTGCGATCAGTGGCTCGAGCGCGTACGTTGCCACCTTCGGCAGTACGACCGGTGACCTCGTGCAATGTCCGCTTGACGGCAATGGAGCACTCACGACATGCTCTTCCACGGGTGCGTATGCCAATGTTCCTTACGGCATTACAGCCAATAACGGTCGCATTTTCGTGACCAATATCGGGGGACCGCACGGGAGTATCACGCAGGCAACCGTCGACTCAAAAGCCGGCGCTGTTGTCAACGTCTCCCAACTTGAAGATCCGTCGATCAGCGGACCGGTGGGCATGGCGGTACGTGGTTCCGTGGCTTACGTGCTCAATGGCGTGACGCAATCGGTGTCGCGTTGCTCGCTGGCTTCCGGTACATTGTCAGAGTGTCAGGACGCGGGTGTCCCTGCCGGTCGGTTGAGTTCTCCGAGAGCCGTTGCCGTTCGGTAGCCTTTTGACGGCCCCACGAGCGAGACTCGTGGGGCCGCAATACGGTGAAGCTTTCTGCTTCGGGCTCGCCGGGAGCCGGACTAGCCGACCGGCTGACCATACGCGGGCTCTCCCTTTCCCTTCAATGCTGAAGAAAAACCTCCGCGCGAACGCGGAGTGCCGTTCTCGATCAAACGTGACACCCAAATCGAGCGAAAGCGTCAGCCACTGCTGGGGCAGTGGCGCGACGTTGGAGGCTTTGCGCGCAAACGCAACCGCCTCCTCCGCGATGTCCTCGAGATCACCGACACCGAAGTATTCGCGAATGCTTTCGGTTAGCGACACCTCGCACGGATTGCCGTCCCAGTCCACGTGCGCCCGGCCGACGTCGTCGCTCGACTGGTCCCCGGACATGAATCTGCGGGTGACGTCCGACACGCCAGGTATCCGAGTCGTCTCGATGTCCGAGCGGCCCGCGTTAGTGCAGGCGGACTGATCTATAGCTACTCTCAACGCTCGGCGTCATCACCGACGTCGAAGAGGGCCACGGGTTCGACAAGCAAGCCACCTGCCGTTGCAGCAGTTCGTCGCTGGTGCCGTGGGCGAACTGGAGGGGCTTCACTACAGCCGACGAACGCTCGATCGCTATCGCGCAGTCTGGCGACATTTCGTGGAGTTTTGCCACGACATGAGCCAGGTGGATCAGTACTCCGAAGAACGTGCGAAGCAGTTTTGCGCCGCGAATCAGATGCGTGAGGGTGAATGCCCGAACTCCTGGAAACGGCATATCGTGTTTGCCCTCAAGGTCCTGGAGGACTTCGCACGTGACGGGCACATTGAGCGCCCCGTCACCGACATGCAGAAGCTCCAGGTCCCGGCGCTCATGAGCGCGACATTGCGTAGCTATGAACTGTACTGTCGGGATCGCCGTCATCTTCGCCCATCGAGCATTCGCGTGCGGTGAATGGTTCGTATATCTGTGCCTGACTCCAGCAGATGCGTTGCAAAAGCATGACGGAATGCATGCGGCGTTACCGGCTTCGCGAAGCCGACACGATATCGAGCGCGGCGACAGGCCTCCTGCATCGTGCTGGACGTTAGAGGTTGGTCTGGAAAGCGGCCAGGAAACAACCAGTGCCTCGGTCGGCCGACGCGCCAGTAGGTTCGCAGAACTTCAAGCAGGCGCGGCGAGAGCATCACGTAGCGATCGGCTTGTCCTTTGCCCTGTTCGACGCGTAGCATCATCCGCTGGCTGTCGATGTCGCTGACTTTCAGGCGCGTGGCCTCTGAAATTCGCAGACCAGCGGCGTAGGCCGTCATTAGAACGGCCCGGTGCTTGACGCTGGGAATTGCTTGAAGAAAGTGCGCGACCTCCTCGGGACTGAGGACCACTGGCAGTTTTCGCGGAACCTTCGCTGCGGCAATCTCTTCAATTCCCCAATCACGTTTGAGAGTGACGTTGTAGAGGAAACGGAGTGAGGACGTTGCAACCAACAATGTGCTGCGAGATCGCTTCTGATCGATCAGGTGCAGTTGCCAAGCCCTGATGTCTTCTGGACCTAACAATGTGGGGCAGCGCTGAAAGTATCCGGCGAACGCTCCAACGTACAGCAGATACGATCGCTGAGTGTTGGCTGTGAGGTTGCGCACGCGCATGTCTTCGATCATGCGCTGACGTAGAGGGGTCATGGCGAGCTCCTTGAGCGAATTGGGCAGTGACCTGCACTGCTATAGTTGCACTCGGAGGCCTCGAGCGTTTTGCTGCACCGATACGCCTGAACTACCACCTTCTACCGCGTCAGCGGTTTAGTTCACTACGAATTATCACCATTGAAGGGGCAGTGCTGGGCGCTTTGCGGGTTCGTAGCGCTTATACAGTTCCATCGGGGCAGCCTACCGCGCCTCCCGGCTGGCGGCTTGACTCGCAGCCGCGTCCGATAGGCTTAGACGTCAGTCCGACATGTAGGACGACCCTAAAAACGGGCCCGCGGATGCCGTTAAGCACCGGTAATGCCGTTGAACACCGTTGGCCCTCTCGGCCGCAATCTCGCAATGCACATACGGAGAAGAACAGTCGTGTTGAAGCCGCCAGTCAATATTTTCGTTATCGGCAAAGCCTTGGTCGAAGCCAAGGAAGCAGCGGTGAAGCTCGCGATCGAAAAGGCCACGTCGGAAGGGGCGAACGTTGTTGCAGCCGAGCGGAAAGGCGCATCTGTGTTTCTCGAATACGCCAAATATGAATTTGACCTATCGAAGGAGACGACCGCCCAATACGTGCGCGTCTATCAGCGCTTCGCCGAATCACGATATCGAGCCGAGATAGAAGAGCTCTTCGTACTGAGCGAACTTACTGTTCTCGCGGCCTACTCCGACGATGAACTGACGGAGATCGTGGCGGCAAAGGCAGCAAACCCCAGCCTTACTCGCGACGGGATCAAGCGGCTACTGAAGACCCGTCATGCAGCTTGAACGCGCACTTCGATACCGACATCGATAAGGGCGATCGACCACTAGCGCTTCAGCAAGCGCAAACCAATGCTTTCGCAGTCTGCCCAATGGCGAACGTCCTGGCGGACGCCGGCGCGACGATTTATCAATTCTTTATACAGAGGAACAAATGTCGAACTTTGAGGGCGCAACCGTTTACGTCGAACTAGAACGCGCCGGAACCGGCCGCGTTGAAATTTACTCGCGAGAAGCAACGAAGGAAGAAGCGCTGCGGATGTTTGAATCCGCGAGCAACGACAGGCGAGCAATCGCGGACGATCTTGCCTCGCGTGTCGCAGCCGAGGTCAAAGGCGACCTGCTATGCGCAGGCCACTTCTTCGTCGACGGCGGCAAAGAAACCCACGAAGATGTGGCATTCCCGATTTTGCATGCGGTCGCTGCTATCAGCGAGCATTTTGGCATCGACGCCGAAACGTTGGAGCGCGCGCTAGAACCGGCGAACGTGGCCGCGCTCAGTTCGGCGAGAGACACCGAACTGGCTTCGTTCCTTAATGACCATCCGGAACTTCTAGCCGGCGCCGAAGCATTCCGCGAAAGGCACGGAAACGTGCAGGCTGCGTTGGCGGCGGAACTGGCCCTCGAGTTGAAAGGCGAAGTAAAGCACTAGCACGGTGCCGGTCGACCGTCTCGCTAAAGCCGTTGCCTTCGCTTTGAACCGAAAAAGCTGCGATGCGATCGTCGAGGCCTCGGCGACAAGAGCCGACAAAGAGGAATATCATTCCGCTTTTGATAGAGCAACGGTAGCTGCAGGATGAACGAGTACACGATCACTGATATTGAGAACGCCATCAACTATTGGCGATCGCGGCAGGCGGCGACTGATGACTTCGCTGTCTGCCCGAGAGCAAGAGTGCTGGCGGACGTGTACGGAACGATGATCTACCATCAACGAGAGCGGGTCGAAGCGAGAAGCTTGACGGCGGAGCAAAATGAAGCGCTAGGTCTTGCGCTCGCCCAGAAGGAACTTTTTTGATCCCGACGAAAGGGGCAAACATGTCGAGCGACAGTAGAGCCCTGATCTGGGTAGACGCGCAGGCCCGAGGTGGCCGCGTCGAGATCTATTCGCGCGAGGTCTCGAAGGCGGACGCGCTGCGCATGTTCGCATCAGCCAGCAGGGACACGCGAGCGTTCGAAGAAGACCTCACCGACTGGGTGGCAACGGAGATAATCGGCGACGTTTTGTACGCCGGCTATTTCTGCCCTACGAGCAAAATCCTAGACGAGGAAAAGCAAGTGTCGTTCGCGCTTGTACATGCTTGCGACGCCATCAGCAAGCATTTCGGCATTGATGCTGGAGTCCTCGAACGCGCATTGCGGCCCGAGAATCTGGCTGAGTTGGCCGCCGCACGGGATGCAGAGATCGCCTCTCTGGTTCATGATCTCCCCGAACTTATGAAGGACGCCGAAGCCGTGCGAGAGAAGCATGCGTCGGTGCAAGCGGTCCTGGCCGACGAACTCGCGAAGGCGATCGCTACCGGCAAAATCAATTCGCACTGAGCGTAACACTGCGCCGACCATTTCGGACGGCTCGCGCACCTAGCGCGCAAGACGCTGCGTCGACTCAGGGGATGGAGCCCCAAATTTTGATGCGAGCGTAGATCCAGTCGAGTGTTAAGAGCGCGCCTAGCGTGTCGTTAACTGAGCCATTGCGAATTTTCCACGGCTCACATGTTCTCTTCTATTCGCAGTCGCGTCCTTGCCGCTTCTGTTGCGATCGTCGTTGGCGGACTTGTCGTCAATACGGCGGTCAACTATGGCGTCGCTCATCGCTATAACAGCGAATCCATCCAAAACAGCCTCACTGCGGTACTGACTGGCCACGAGGCCGGTATCGAGGAATGGGTCACATCGAAAACGCAGATGATCGTCTCGGTCCAAGACGCTGCGCTGAGTGCTGATCCGGTACCGTTCCTCAAACAAGTCGCATCCGCTGGCGGGTTCACGAACGTCTATGTCGGCTATGCTGACAAGACGGCGAAGTTCTCCGATCCCACCGGTATCCCTCCCGATTACGACCCAACCGGACGGCCTTGGTACAAACAGGCGGTTGAGGCCGGTAAGCCGGTGGTGACACCACCCTACGTCGACGTTGGCACGGGCAAGCTCGTGGTCGCATTTGCCGCGCCGATCGTCCGTGACGGCGCGGTCAAAGGCGTGGTATCGGGTGACGTGGCGATGGACAGCGTCGTTGCGAATATCAAATCGATTCATCCGACGCCCGCCAGCTTCGGCATGTTGGTTGACCGTAGCGGCCAGATTGTTGCCGCCTCGGATGCGAAGCTCACACTGAAACCGGTGACTGAGGTCTCCAACGAACTGACGACGGACGCTATCAACTCTGCTTCACAGGAACCATCGACTGCCGTTGAAGCGACCGTCGACGGTGCGACGAAGCTGGTGCGCGCTCGGGCAGTGCCGGGAACGAATTGGCTGACACTCGTTGCGCTGGACAAGTCGGAAGCGACAGCGGGGATGCGTTCCCTGTTGACTGGATCAATCCTCTCGCTGGCAGTGCTCGCCGCGATCGCCGCCGCCATCATTGCTGCTGTCACCGGCGTGGCCTTTAGGGGACTTGCGAAGGTGCGCGACGCAATGGAGGCCGTCGGTTCGGGCAGCGGAGATCTCACCCAGCGCCTGCCAGCGACCGGCAACGACGAAGTGGCGCAGATCGCGCGCTCGTTTAATACATTCGTCGGCAAGATCAACGGCGTGATGGAGCAGATCCGCGATACGAGCGAGGCGGTGCGCCATGCCGCCAACGAAATCGCCTCGGGCAACCACGATTTGTCGCGTCGCACGGAAGCGGCAGCGGCAAGCCTCGAGGAGACTGCCGCGTCCATGGAAGAGATCACGTCGACAGTGACGCAATCGGCGAGCGCAGCGCGGCAAGCCGACCAAACCGCAACCAGCGCAGCGAGCGCTGCATCCCGTGGTGGCTCCGTCGTATCAGATGTCGTCTCGACGATGCATGAGATCGAAGGCGCGTCAGGCAAGATCGCCGACATCATTGGCGTTATCGAGGGGATCGCCTTCCAGACCAATATCCTCGCGCTTAACGCTGCCGTTGAGGCCGCACGTGCAGGCGAGGATGGTCGTGGATTTGCCGTTGTCGCGGGCGAGGTGCGAACGCTCGCTCAGCGCAGTGCGCAGGCAGCGAAAGAGATCAAGGAATTGATCGATTCCAGCGTGACGAGCGTGTCGACCGGCGCGTCGCTGGTTCAGCAGGCGGGCGAGACGATGACGGATATCGTAGGCCGGGTGTCTAGCGTCACCACGATCATCGGCGAAATCACGAACGCGGCTGACGAACAGACGCGCGGCATCCAGGAAATCAACCGTGCGGTGGCGCAGCTCGACGAGATGGTGCAGCAAAACGCGGCCCTGGTCGAACAGTCGGCGGCCGCAGCTTCCACGCTTCAGACGCAGGCCAACGAACTTGCAAGCGCCGTTGGTCAGTTCCGCGTCGCGTAACGTCGGTCGTCGGCGCTGCTGTCACGAGAACGTAGCGACAGGGCATCGAGGCGACGAGTTCCGACTTGCCCGTCGAGACCACACGAGTCTGCCGCCTTGACTTTCGCCAGCCGGCAGTAGCCTGAGGGTATTGGACAAGCAATCCTGCTTGGCCGATACCTCAGGATTCAACAACATGGCATTCAGCATCGACGCTTCGAGCATCGTCTTCAAAGAAACGCGCCGCGGCATTAACGCAGCGGCGGTCATCCTTACTAGCGACGGCAAGCGCGTCGGCGAGATCCACGATGTGGCCGAAAAAATTGTCGCTGACGTCGACTTCACCTGCCCGGACGCCCGCGCTGCGTTCGCTGCAGAGGCACGACGCATTCATCCTGTGGTGCTCGGGCGCGCCGATCACGGCGACGATATTTTCATCTCCGAGTACGCCCGCATCCTGCTCGCTGACGCCGAGAAGGCGCTTTTATCAGGACTCTCGACTGAATAAGCTCGTCGCCTGACGCATTGGTGCAATCCCCGGCGATCTCGGCTAACTTGACTACCCGGGGTTATTGGTAAGCTCATAGGCGTCACAATAGTCCTGCAGTCGAAGCCACGAACCGATGCCCAAAAGAAATCCGACGAAGTCGCAGCGCGCAGTGATGGAGTTGCTCGATCAGGGCTTACCGGTCGAGCAGATCGCAAACAGTCTCGGCAAGAGCGCCTTGGCTGTGAAGAAGCAGCTAAACGGGATCAAACGCCGGGTCCGCGAAGGGAGGATCGACCCCTCTCCTCTGCCGATCGAGCGCGCCGCAAGTGAACCCCGCGTCTACCTCGCTGGCTTCGATGTCTTCCGCCGCGACGCCAAGGAACACGGCGAACGTCTGAAGCAGCTCTGCCGCGATCGCGGCTTTGTTGGCCTCTATCCACTCGACGGGCAACTGCCCTCCTCGCTCCAACGGCAAGACGCTGCTCGATGGATATATGCCGCGAACATCGAACTGATCCGGTCGGCCGATATCGTGATGGCGAACCTCGATGACTTTCGCGGGTCCGGTGAACCAGACAGCGGGACTGCTTTTGAAGTTGGCTATGCGGCCGCGCTCGGAAAGCCGGTATGGGCGTATCGATCCAACGAAGGGACGCTGGCGCAGCGCGTTGAGGCAGCGGCGACGGGAAGCAACGGCGCTTACTGTGCTGGCGGCTATCTCATTGAGGACTTTGGCTTGAGCGTCAACCTGATGCTCGCGTGTTCCGCGCAGCTCGTTGTCGGCGGACCGGCTGCTTGCCTCAACGCCATCCGGAGCAAGGTCGACGAGGGCACCCCCGTCTTTGGTGGCTTGGGGTTGGCGAAGCGGTAGCTTCGCTGTAGGGTTTGGGTTAAGCAAATTTCAGTATATCGACTTCTATGCCCGACGATCCTTGGCTTGTTACACCGGAAGACGCCTATGCTCAATGGCAGCGGGAAGAAGCCACTGGCGCGGATCGCCGGGCGTTTGCCGACCAGTCGATCGTCCAGCACCGCTCGATGTTCTCGCGCTTCAACGACTATCTCATTGCGCACCGCGCGACGGTGGCGAGCTTCGGGGCGGACCATATCGTTGGTTTCTTCGCCGAGCTCGCGCAGGACTGCGCGCCCGGCACCACCACCCGCCTGCGCTATCTCAAACTTATCGACCGATTCACGCGTCACCTCGTGAACATCGAACTGCGTGCCGAAAATCCGGCCGCGCAGATGTTAGTCAACGAGAACTGGCCACAAGACGAGCCAACACCGATCTATCTGTCATCGGAAGATGATGCGCGGCTACAAATGGTGTGTGTTGCGACAGCGGGTATGGCGTTCAAGGATCTTCGGAACACCGCGATGGTGGCGCTGTTTCTCGCGTCAGGGGTAACGGCCGCCGAACTTCGGCAGTTGCACGTCGACGACCTCGATATGCATGACGAGCGCCCTACTGTCTTCGTCGACAAGCACGGGCCTCGGATTGCACGACGGGTGCCGATCGATGCCTTCGCGATCGACGTACTGCGCAGCTATCACGAAGCGCGTAGCCGGATTGAGTCGCCAACGCAATGGCTCTTCATCGCCACGGCGGGTGGCAAGCCGATGCAGCCAGATACGATGCTCAAATGTGTCCGCGTAGCTCTACGCTGCGCAGACTTGTCGGCGGCCGACGAGAGCCCGCGCTTACTCAGAAACACGTTCGGTCGTCGGCAAGTCATCGCCGGCAAAACGAACGAACAAGTAAGCAATCTTATGGGCTTGTCGAGCCATCGCACCGCTACTCGCCTCCGGCAGACAATCGAGCCTACCGAGATGTCCGACGCACAGGCTTAGTGGCCTTCCGAAGCGGGCCTTCGTCCCAACCTTCGCGGATACATCCACGCGTCAAGCGTCACCCGGAACGGCCATTAACTTCCACGCTCCAGGATAGGGCTGGGCCCGGTACAGAAGCTGCAACTGGCCGGATAACTTACACGGCCTTTGACATGGTCATCAAGTCCGGCGCAAGTTCGTTGTAAAAAGCACCGCCCCGCTCAAATCTACCGTGAACCAACGCCCAGAATCTCCGATCCCGTAATCGCGAGGCTCTTTCGAATCATTTCGAGTAATTCCGGGTCTGCCTTGTTGACGTCTATTGCATTCAAGTTGGCACTCGCCTGTACAACGAAGCTTCTACGCTGGTCTAATGGAAACAACTCCTGATTTTGCGCAAGGTCTAGGAGCGCGGTGATTGCTTTCATCCGGCAAATGTCAGCAAGCGCGGCAATTTGCACACATGATAGTAAAGTTTGGACTTGTTCTTCATAAGCCGCTCTTGCTTCGTCATACCGATTCTGATAATCACTAAGATAGTACCCAAGCGCACCATAGCTCGAAGCTAGGTCGGAGATTTCGCCGATAGAAGGCGTCGAATTGTCCATGAGCCGCTTATAGGCCACGATGGTGGCCTTATATCTATTTATTCGCTCCTCTCCATCCGAGTTCCATGCAGCGCATTGATATGCCTTAGCGCTCGCGTACAATAGCGCTTTATCTTGGGAGTTTTTCGGCGTGTCCAGGTCGAGCGCCTCAGACGCACTCATGCAAGCTTTCGCAGCTCCCACGCGATTGCCAGCCCTTTCAAGAGCATTCCCGAGTAGGTAGTGTGCACTCACTATTTCGATGCTTGCTGAAGACCCATCAGGTATCTTGTGTTTCTTCCAACCCTGTGCCAACCGGACCGTCTCAGCCGAAATCGCTATCGACCCATTTAAATTTGTCTGCATTTCCAGTCTCGCCAAGCGGTTACGGAAATACAGCAAATATGCAAAAAGCTCGTCATCGAGTGGCGCTCTGGCGACTTCCGTTTGCATATCGGCGATTGCTTCGCGAATCGACGCGATGTACAGTTCGCGATTATTGTTTTTGAGATAAAGGTTCGCTAGGCTTTTATAGGCCGCCACGAGTAGGTCGGGATCAACTTGTCCGCTACGCAAATGTTCCTTGTGAAACTTGATTACTTCTCTTAGAGCAGTGATTGCGGCAGGTCTTTCGTCGAAGTAATAAAACGCATTCCCGCGATGATAGAGATAGAACTCAGTTTTTGAGATCCAAAAATTTCTTCCGCCAGTCGGCGAAGTCCTCTCTACCATGACGCGACAGAACTCAATGAGCACCAACCAATTTTCCGTCGCGGGTTGCTTGTCCTTAGCGACACCAGCGTGCCACGTTGCGTATTGTCCCGCCGCAAGCCAGTATTCGACTAGCGCCTCGCGCGAGAAGTATGTGTCACGTTCTTGCATCCCTGCTGCCACTAAGCTCATCTTCGACCGGAAAGTATTGAAACCTCCCACATAGTCGCCACTACGTGTTTGCTCGAACGATAGTTCAGTGTTTAAACGCAGGTCATTAGGCGTATAACCCATCGCCCTCTTGTATGTTTCGATCTTTTGGTGAGGGTCAGAAGACAACGAAGCCTGCTGCCGAGCCAACAGCGCTGCTTTGTAATACGACAAGGCTCTGCGGTCTTTATCAGACTCGGCTATGCGGACCGCTGTGTGCTCCTCATTTGCGAGGAATTCCATCGTTGGACCTAGGAGCCCGTCTTGCAGCTCCGCTGCTGCATGTCGTGCCAAGTCGCTTGAATTGGGCGCGCGCGCACTAGTCAGAACGTTATCGATCGCCGTTGCACGTAGACCAATGGTTTCAACCTCATTTTTTACAGCTTCGCGCCTGCTATCTTCTAGTTGGTGGGCGCTTTCGTCTAGTCGCCGCTGCTTTTCCACTAACTGGTGATTCAATTTGACCACGTCTTTACTATTTCGCTCCGCTATCGCCTCCAAACGAGAAATGCGCACGTCAGTGTTGCCGACCTTTTTGGACACTTTTTGCAAAATCTCAAGTGTGTCTGAATTCACCACTTGTATCTGTACAGTATTGAAATTACCCTGTATGTTGATCGCGGAGCCTCCTCCTGTCGCAACGGCAGACTGTTGAGCACAGGCAAATCGCACTCCGATCGCGACCACAAAAAGCAGCACTCGCTTCGGTGCGTGGTTCATTATTGTTTTGAGCTCCGCTATTTAGAGTCGTGCTCCGAACTCGTGGATTCGTTGACCGTCGAAACGTGATTACCTTCTCCAGTAATAACGATTGCGTTGCCTGTACCCGAGACTGCACTTTGTGTCGGCGAAGCGCGAGGACTTTGTAAAGCCGCAGGGGGCGTGGCAGCCGTAGGAGTCGCCGGCTCGGGCTTTCTAATGAGCCCGACGGAAGCCATGAGGCTGACAAGAGCAACGATACCGGCTCCGACAAAGCGAATTGTCTTTTGGTTATCCGGCTTTTGAAGCCACCGCCACGTACTCGGTGATTGCTCGGCTTCAGAAGACTGAGATGTCCGCGGCTTCCGATGCGTACCTTTTTCCATTTCCAGCCCCTATGCTGCAATGCATCAAAGATCGTGTGATGAAACGCGACCGCGGCCGTTGTTTCTTAATGATAGTTGACGCTCCCAAGTCCACAACTTCGACTATAGGCTGACCGGCATCGCCATATCCCGCTGCCTAGGGTCCGAGTGCGGATTTGCGGCGAGGAGTGGGATTCAATAGGCACTTCACGAAAAGCTAGGTGTGACAGCCCTGTGAGAAGACTTGGAGGTTTTCAACTTGTTATCTACATTGTCTGAAGGGCGAGGCTAGCGTCCGGCGGGAAGAGAGAGGGCTTTCTTCATGACCCCAATCGATTATGGGTTGTATCTGACGACATTGGTCGGCGCCGCAGCGATGTACGTCTTCTCTCTGCACAAAGGCTTCAATGGTTGCGTTCCGTTCCTCAAGCGCATGTTCCCAGGGCGGTCAACTGTGTTTTATGACCGGCTAGATTTTCTTCTGGTCTCATTCCTCGGATCTTTCATTGGCTACCGACTATTGGACCCACAACATTATCCGCAAGCGCTGACTGCCGGCTTATGCTGGGTGTCCGCAGTTAACGTTGTTATGAAGCCAGCCGAAACGCCGAATCTCGCGCATTCACCTGTAATTGACGATCTAGCACGTCGCGAAGAAAACGGGGAGGTCGCCTCCGGCGAAATGCCGTCGGCTAGCGAGGACGGCGTTAAGTCGGACGGAAGACGCGAACTGAAGTCGCAGCGCTCGACAAATGCGTGAGCAACGAGGCTGATAATGAGTGCGATCTACTCCTTGAGCGGTATCCTATCAATTGTCGGGGGACTGCTCGCGGTCGGTGTTTTTATATTCATCCCTCAGCTAAAAACTAATTATTCGGCGTTGACGAGAGCGAGTCGATTATCTGTTTTCATCACGATCGCTATTCTCGTGCTCGGTGGCGTTGCTGCCTTATTTACGCACAAACTGGAACCGGGAAAGCCGGTCTTAGCTGAGCACGTTGGAACCGGCGAGGAGCCTAAGCCGTCGGCCGGAACGCTTAGCGGTGAAGTGAACCAACAGGCCGCCTCGATAACGAAGGATGTACCGTTGAGTGAAATGTTTTCCGAGCACGCAAGTCCTTTCAACCCGACGACCAGGAGCTTTGATAGGATTGTTGAAGCAACACCGGGATATAGGATCGCAAGGGCCGAGATAATCGACGTCCAACAAGCCCGGCTATCTGATCTGACGGTCGAGATCACTGACAACGGCGCTGCGGCGGTCGTGCACTTCCGATTAACCAGCGGGCCGCAATTCGACCGATATGGTGGGTCAATAGATGCGACGCTGCGCCTGACCGAGCGACGCGTCCCCTCGAGCGCATTCCAGGCGTCCGGCACAAAGCAGTAGTTTGGTCGGAAATCTGTACGTCAGAGTCAGCGCCGGGCGCGGAGAGCACTGCAACATCAACCCTCGAATGTGTGGGCGCGGCCGTCGGCGGTGGGTCCGGCAACAGCCGCTACCGATTCGACACCTCAGCGTACCGCAGCTAAAGTAGTTGAATGCAGGTAGGCGCCCAGTATCTCCAAATGCATTTCCCAGATTTTTGCGCGATCAGACTGGCGCGCATAGTCACGACCGGTGAAGGCGCTGATAGTGAAGCGGTTGGACGCGATGTAGTAGCCCATCCCAACGACCGTGACGTAGAAATCGAGCGGATCAATGCCGCTCCGAAACTGTCCCACATCGGCTCCGCGCACAAGAATAGACCTGACAACGTCAACCACCGGCGAAATTGTCTCGCTGAGCTTTTTGGAAGTCTTGAGGTACCGGCCCTGATGCAGGTTCTCGTTGTTGATTAGGCCGATCCACTCGGGGTTGTCCCACAGGTGCGCCCAGATGGACGTGGCGAGCGCTGCCATCGCCTTACGGGGCTCCAGGCCGCTCAGGTCGAGCTCGCTTTCCTTCTTCGCGTAGTCGGCGTACATGGCCTCCAACACGGCGACATAGAGCAGCTCCTTACTGCCGAAATAGTAGTAGAGCATCCGTTCGTTGGAGCCAGCGACTTCGGCAATTGCGTCAGTCCTCGCGCCGGCGAGTCCGAATTTTGCAAATTGGCTTTTTGCCGCTTCGAGAATGCGGCGGCGAGTCCCCTCCGGGTCACGCTTGACTACTGACTTAGGCGGTTTGCTGTCCATTTTTTTCGGTTGACGTCGCGGTGGTATGGCTGTACCGACATCATTATGTACGCCTCATCGTGCCTCGATTGGTTTTCGCATGCGCTCCTTGATTTCACTGGCCGTCTCGTAGCCTCGGTAGAAGTCGAGACGATAGTGTCTCGGCGGACTAACGGAGGGAGCATGGCGTATATAGGCCAATTCAGAGACATCGTCTACGCAAATGAGCAGCGGGAGCCTCATGTTGCGACTTACCGCTTGTTGCTACTTGAAGAACAGCCCACCGCGGCTGTAGTTATCCACCTGCATCGTAAGGGCCACCCAGGAAGCGTTCGGCTAACGCGTGAGCGAGAGCTCGACATCGTCGTCGGACGCATTGTCGGCCAAGACCTTCGGGGTATCCGCGTGGACCGCACGCGCGTTGTGGTGGAAACGGGCGGCAAATTCACCGAATACTCGCTCGACTTTAACGCGGCTGACCTGCCGAGCAGTCGACCGTCTGGCGAACCATGGAAGCCGCCCGTTGTCGCCGTAGAGTCGCGCGACATCGTCAGCGGCAGTCTGCCCATTTTCGTGGACCTAGCCAGTGCGCGCCAAGTCGACGCGTGGCTGATGAAGGTTCTAAAACGACGGTCCAGATAAAGACTTTTCGGCAAACCCTTAAGAAGTTCCCCGTTCGGCCGCTATCACGTCCTCTACCGCCGAGCAACAGTTCTAGGAGAAGGTCTGCTGTGCCGCCGAGATTTATAGAAGCAGGAAACGAGATAAGCCTCGCGCTTTTGGACATCGAGTTCGACGTATTCGAGCAGTACAAGACGAAAGAAGACCGCATCGATGCGCGTCGCGCCGTCCATGAGCGGGTGCGTCAGAAGTACGGATTGGCGAGCGCTCGCGAGGCGGTTCGCTGTCGCGAGATCAGCGCGTTGGTCGCGAACCGGCCCTTGATGATGCATCTCTTCGACTATGACGAACTCAAAGCGATGTGCATGCTCAGGGTGAAGCCGGCACTCGTTGACCAATTCGTTGCAGCAAAACGAAGGACGTCGTCGTTTGGCTTACCGGATATTCTCGGATTGGCTCTCCGCGCGAAAGAGCGCCACGATTGGGGTTGGGACTAGGAGCGTCGATGCAACGATATGCGGTCGGAGAATGGGAATCGCTGTGGAGTAGCGAGCCCTACATGAAGCACCGGTTCGTGCTCGATCTTGAGTCGTGCACCGTAATCGCCGGCGAACACCGCGTTCGACGTCACTGGTGGTCGATGCGTCTTGAGCACGTCGCCTATATGCAGCAACTTCTCGACGAAACGTTCGATTCGATATGGGACGAGCCAGACGAATTCGGCTTTGTTCGTCAGGACGAGATACCGTCATGGGCGACTAAAGCATGGCCATGGCCGCCGTTGCCAGAGGTCGAAGAGGTCGAGAAGATGCTCGACAATCCCGACATCCCGCTAGAGCGCGACGAATCCGGCTGCATCGTCTTTCCGCCCCGCTTCGTCGCCGACGGACGGCAGTAGCAGCGGACAGCGCTGTTGCTGCCCGTCAGTCGAACTCGCGGCTCTTCAACGTGCCAAGGGCCGCTCGCTGATAAACGCTCAGGCCGCCTTTGCCTGCAAGGCGGCGTCGCGCTCGAGCGCCGCTTTCGCGGCCGCCTTCGTCTTGCCCGCCCGCGACGGCGGCTGGCAAATGCCGCACACCATCGAATGCGACGGCTCATGGGCGTGTGCGAAGAACTTGCCGCGGCAACGCGTGCAGCCCGCGAGACGCAGGATGCCGGCGTCCTTGAAACGGATGAAGGTCCACGCGCGCGTCAGGTCCATCTGCAACGGCTCGCCGATCATGTCAAAGTGCTCGGCATAAAGCGAGTACGCGCGAGTCAGCAGATCCACGCGGTCCAGCCCTTCGCTGTTCGCTTCCAGGAAGGCGTAGACGTTCGCGAACATCGACGTATGGATGTTCGGCGCCCACGTCAGATACCAGTCCTCCGAAAACGGCAGCATGCCCTTCGGCGGCGATGCACCCTTCACTTCGCGATACAGGCGAATGAGCCGTTCACGCAAAATCGTCGGGATTTCCGATTCCAGCACTTGCATGCGCGCGCCGAGCTTGATCAGCGTAATGGCGCGCATGACCTGGGCAGCTTCGTCAGCCAGGCTCTTCGAAGGCGTGGGCGTGGTCATGATTAGGCTGCCAGCAGAGCGTCGTTGGCCACGGCCGACACCGGCGCTTCGTTGCTGCGACCGGCGAGGCCCGTGAGCATCGCATCGGCGCTCATGCGAAAGAAGCACAACACTTGCGACGACGACGCGAGTTTTTCAGTTTGCGCCGGGGAGAGCTTGAGCAGCGTATCCGCCATCTCCGTCGATAGCCCCAGATGCGACTGCGCCGCCTCGCGATCCGATGCGAGGACGCGTTGCGCGAGCATCAAGTACGACAGGTTCAATTCGCGGATAGAACCAAGG
>NZ_JAQQDB010000067.1:0-25800 GCF_046030135.1 Caballeronia jiangsuensis | reverse complement strand
TGCTAATAGACCGACACGAAACCGGGATCCGGCGAAAACCCCCGCCTCAACCGATCAAAATACGTCCCCCGAATGCGTGACCGCCAGAATCCGGAAACAGCGTCGCGCCGACGCGCTGCGGATCGATGCCGAAACTCTCCCCCGCCGCGCTCGCGATGACAGCATCGAGCCCGATCGTCGGCTTCAGGTCGCGCGCCTGATACAGCGACCCATTCGCGAGTCCCGGCCAGTCCGCGAGCACGCGCCCGCCCGCCACCGCGCCGCCGACGATCATCGCCGCCGACGCCGTTCCGTGATCCGTGCCGCCCGTGCCGTTCGCCGCCGCCGTGCGCCCGAATTCGGTCGCGACGAGCACCGTCGTGTTCGCCCAGTGCTCTCCGAGTCCATCGCGCAAAGCGGCGAGCATCGTGTCGAGCGCTTTCAGTTGCGCGGCGAGGCGCGGGTTCTGCGCGCTGTGCGTGTCCCAGCCGCCGGTTTCGATCATCGCGATGCGCGGGCCGTCGGGCTTGCCGAGAAAACTCGCCGCGAGCTTGCCGAGGCTCGCCGGGTCCTGACGCGCGCCCGCGTCGGCGGCGAGGCCGCGCGCCTGCATCGCGGCGTCCCAGAGCGGATGAAGCTGCGCATCGCCCGCATAGAGTTGCGAGACGCGCGTGAGCAGATCGTCCGGCGCCTGCGGCAACGACGACGGCGCATAGGACGTCACCTCGGCGCGTCCGCGCAGCGCGAGCGGCACGGTCGGCGCGAACGCGACGGCATCGGCGCGCGGCGCGGGCAGCATCGACAGAAGCCGGTTCATCCAGCCGTCCTTCAGCCGATACGGCGCGTTGCCGCCCGTTTCGAGCACGTTCTGGCCGTCGAAGTGCGAGCGCTCGCGGTACGGCGACGCCACCGCGTGCACGAAAAGCGCCTGCCTGTCGCGATACATCTGCGCGACCTGCTTCATCGACGGATGCAGCGCGAAAGTGCCGTCGAGTTTCGTCGCGCTCGATGCGTCGATCGCGAGCGGCCCGCGCAGCGTCGCGTAAGCGGGATCGCCATAAGGCACGACGATGTTCAGGCCGTCCGCCGCGCCGCGCTGGATCACGAAGACGAAGCGCCGGTCGGTCTCGGCGGATGCGAATACGAGTTGCGGCGCGACGAGCATCGCGCCGGCGCTCGCGCTTGCGCACCACAGGAATTGGCGACGCGTCAGCATGGCTTCATCTCCTCAGAAAATCGGGCGACACGAGCAGGAGCGCGAGCGCGGTCGGCGCGCTCTCGGCGCGCGACACGGCGCTCGCGGTCGCATCGGACAGCGCACCGGGAAGCAGTTGCGGACCGAGCGTGCGGGCGTCGAGCCGGTCGCCCGCGCGCGCCGCGAAACGCTGCGCGAGCTCGACGCGGCGCACCAGCGCATCGGGCGCGGCCCAGCTCGCGGCGATATCGTCGTAACCGGCGGGCGAGCCGGGACGCCAGACCTGCTGGCCGAGCTGCGTCAGAAGCGGCGCGGCGCGCACGCCTTGCAGGTCGATGCGGCCGAGCCCACGCAGCGACGACACCGTCCAGTCCCACGGCGTCTTGAACTTGGCGGGCGCGCTTGGCCATGCTTCGGGCGCATCGGCCAGCGCGCGATACACCGACGGCAGATCGCCACCTGTATCGCTGAAAACGCGCGCGAGCCTGTCGACGAGCGCGGGCGGCGGCGTATCCGCGACGAAGTGGCGCGCGAGCTTCTCCGCGACGTGATGCGCGGTCGCGGGCGAATTCGCGAGATCGTGCAGCACGGCGAGCGGCTGCGCTTCGTCCGTCTGCGCGTACTGCTTGCCCATCACGGTGCGCACGCCCGGCTCGTGCAGACGCGGGCGGAATACGAACGCGCCGGGCGGCGTCGGATCGTTGGGATTCTTCGCGGCGTTCGACGTCATCGCGCCGAGGCTCCAGCCGGTCAGCGCGCGCGCGAACTCGGTCACGTCGGCCTGCGTGTAGCCGCTGCGCACGCCGAGCGTATGAAGCTCCATGATCTCGCGCGCCAAGTTTTCGTTGAGGCCGCGCTTGTTGTCGGGATTGCGCATCGCGGCGCGCGCGGCGGCGGGGCTGTCCGGGCCGACCGAGCGCGCCTGATCCAGAAAAATCTGCATCGCCGGATGCCGCTCGGCCGCGACCAGCATGTCCTCGAAGCGCCCGAGCACGTGCGGGCGGATTGCCTCGTTCTCGAACGATCCGGCGAGCATCGCGACGGGCGGCTTTTCGATCGACACGGCGAAGTGGTTCGCCCAGAAATGCACGAGACGTTCGATGAACGGCGCGTTCGTCGTGAGCGCGCTCGTCACGCGCGCATCGACGGCGTTGCGGTAGATGTCGCGGATCTGCTCGCCGTATTGCTTGCGCACGGCGGGCTTGTCGGCGTCGCTCGCATCACGCAGCGCGCGCTGGCGATCGGCGAACTGCGCGGCGAGCGCGGCGCTCGACGGCTCGCCGTTCAGCGCGGGCGGCATCGCCTGATACGCACTTGCGCGCGGATCGGCCTGTTCGATGAGCCAGCCGCGCGGATCGGCGGGCAGCGGCTCGCCCGGACGCGCGCCGAGCCCGAAGCGATTCACCGCGATGGCGGCAGGCGAGAGTTGCGGCGCGATGGCCATGACGTGCTCCGAAGTGCTCGATGCCGGTTAAACGTGTGTGCGCGGAAAACCCGTCGCTTTGCGTCATTGCTGCGGACGCTCGTCGGGCGGAACGGCGCGCAGCGGACCGTAGCGCTCCATCGCGCCGACGAGCTTCAGCCGCTCGTCGGGCGTGAGTGTCGATGCGAAATCCGCGACCGTGCCTTCGATGCGCGCGCGTAACGCGACGTCGGCTTCGCGCGTGCGCGAGAGGGCATCGTCGAGCGCACGGCGATCGAAGTCCGGCGCGGCGAGGACATGCGCGAGATCGATGCGTCCGTCGCGCGCATCACGAATCAGCGGCAGGCTTTCGCGGCGCGTCTTGCGCAATGCGTCGCGCAGTTCCTTCTGGCGCTCGGGCGACAGATCGGCGGCGGCGAAACGGATGCCGCGTTGCTGCGCGGCTTCCGTGCGTTTCTGCGCGAGCGGCCCGGACAGCCAGTAAGCGCCGCCCGCGATCGATCCGAGCAGAAACACGTTCAGCACGAGCGATACCGCCGCGAGCGTCTTCAGCGTGCGCAGGCTCATTGATCGCTCCAGTCGGAAGGGGCGCCGCCGAAGGCCGTGCCCGAATAGGATTGCTCGAACCATCCGCCGTGCGCGGGTTCGCCCGGCGCGGGCGCCAGCAGCGAAACCAGCAGCGCGCCCGCCGCGACGCCCGCAGCGCCCGCGCCGACGAAGCCCACGCCCGAAAACCAGATGCGCGGGCGACGCCAGAAGGCGCGCGCGGGCCGCGTGGGCGCCGAATCGACGATGCGCCGCGCGAACTCCGGACCGGGCGCCGCGACGGCGTGAGCGTCGAGCATGCCGTCGAGCGCGCGGGCTTCGGCGAGCGCGGCGAGCGCTTCTGCGTCTCCGGCGTTCACGAGCGCGAGCGCCGCGTCGCGTTCGCCGGCGGGCCAGCGTTCCGGCGACGCGCCGTAAGCCTCGGTGATGTGGCGGAATCGTTCGGGTGTCATCGATGTTCCTTCGGGGCGTCGCCGCCTGACTGTGCGAGATCCGCGAGCGCGGCCCTGAGATTGCGGCGCGCGCGGGCGAGCAGACTTTCCAGCGCATCGACGCTCACGCCCATCAGCGCCGCCGCATCCGCGTTCGGCAATTCCTGGTAGTACTGCAGCACGAGCGCCTCGCGCTGGCGCGCGGGCAGCTTCGCGAGCGCCGTCGCGATGCGCTCGTTCGCGTGCGCGGCCTCGATCCGCTCGTCGGGCAGCGGCGCGACATCGGCCTGTTCGGGCAGATCGTCCGACATTGTCGTCTCGCGATGACGGCGGAGGCGGTCGTAACACAGATTGAGCGTCACGCGATGCAGCCACGTATCGAAGCGCGCCTCGCCGCGCCGCCACTTCGGCGCGATATTCCAGATGCGCAGGAACGCTTCCTGAGCCACGTCGTCGGCCTCGTCACGGTCGCCGAGCATCCGGGCCGCGAGCGCGACGATGCGCGGGAGCTTCCTCGCGACGATCTCGCGGATGGCTCCCGGTTCCCGATTGCCGACGCGGGCAATGAGCGCGGTGTCCGGATCTTCTTCTTTCAATGTGTTGTCGGGTGTCGGATCGCCCGGACGCTGGGCGGGTTATCGCGTTGTTACGCATGCTCAGTAAACGACGACCGGCCCGCGATAGTAGACAGGGTGCGCCGGATACACGACGCATCCGGCGAGCATCACGGCGACGAGCCCCGCTGCGATCAATGCTTTCATCATGATGGGCTGCCTCGATGCGAACGTGGTGCGGCTCATGCCCAATGCCCTTCGACCCAGCGCCAGTTCGGACCGTGCTGCACCCAATGTCCCGGTATCCAGCGATAACCCGTGCGCACCGGCCGCCAGTGGCCCGGCGCCCAGACATAGCCGCCGCGATCCCAGCGCCAGTGGCCCGGATCCCATGCATAACCCGCGCGCGGCGGCGGAGGCGCTTCGACGCGCGGCGCGGGCGGCGCGGCGGGCGCGACGATGATGGCCTGCGCGTCGGCAGGCGTGCTGTGCAGCGCGGCGAACGAAACCGCGACGACCGGCGCGAGCACGGCGGCCGAAAGCGCCGCGCGCAGCGGCGAAGATGTTTTTTTCATGACGTGTCTCGTCGTTTCAGGTTGCGACGAGAACTTGAACGGCGCAGCGGAGCGATTTCCGTCGCGCGTTTGACGGCGAATTTGTAACCGGGTCTTACGCGAACGCGTCGATGCCGGCGACCAGACGTTCGGCAAGGCGCGGCTGGCGCAATTGCTCCGTCCACCATTGCAGCGCGCGGCCTTCGTGATCGCCGCGCCACGCGACGTAAAGCACGTTCGGCTCGCGCGGATCGGCGGTTTCCTTCTCGACGAGTTCGCCGCGCGCAAGCAGCGATTGCACGCGATGCCCCGGCACCCAGCCCGTGCCGAGCCCTTGCCGCTGCGCGAGGATTTTCGCGCGCATCGTCGGCACGGCGAACGCGGCCTGTCCGCCGAGCACGCCGTATGCGCGCCCCGCCGAGCGCGACGAATCCGCGACGACGACCGCCCGATGCGCCGCGATCTGATCGCGCTTGAGCGGCCCGTTCAACGTCGCGAGCGGATGGCGCGGCGACACCGCGAACACCCACTGCATCACGCCGAGCTCGAACCAGCGCAGGCCGGGAATCGCCGGCGGCTCGTTGGTCGCGCCGACGATCAGATCCGCGCGGCCGTCGCGCAACGCTTCCCAGGTGCCGCTCAGCACTTCGTGGGTGATGCGCAGCGCGACGCCGGAATCGAGCGCATCGAATGCCTGCACGACCGGCAGCAGCGTCTCGAATTCGAGGATCTCGTCGCAGACGATCCACAGCCGGTCTTCCCAGCCGCTCGCGATCTGCTTCACGCGCTGCGCGAGACGCGACACGTCGAGCATCAGGCGCGATGCCTCGTCGGCGAGAAGATGGCCGGCGGGCGTCAGTTGCAGACGATAGCGGCGCCGGTCGAAGAGCAGCGCGTCGAAGCGCGTTTCCAATTGGCGCGCGGCATGCGATACCGTCGACGGCGCCTTGCCGAGGCGCGCCGCCGCGCGCGAAAGGCTGCCGGTTTCGCGGATCGCGTCGAGCAGCGAGAGTTCTTCCTCTGACAACATGTTCGACTCCATCGAACGAGTTCATCGTCCGGATCGTACGGCAAAAGCGGCGTGGCGGATCAACATGAGCGTCATCGGGATAAACCCAACCTTCGATGGAGCTGAACGATGAACGCCTTCCTTCACACGATGCGCCGCGCCGCCAGCGTGCTTCTGGCCGCCGCCGCCCTGCAACCGGCCGCGCATGCCGCGAACACGCCGCGCGCACCCCAGCCCGCCGTCGCCGCGAGCGCGATCCAGTCCCGCACGATCGATGCGAACGGCGTCGACATTCACTATCTGCAGGCCGGACAGGGCGACGCGACGCCCGTCGTGCTGCTGCACGGGTATACGGAAACCAGCCGCATGTGGCAGCCGCTGATGACGCGTCTCGCGGGCGAGCGCGTCGTGATTGCGCCCGATCTGCCGGGCGCGGGCGGCTCGGCGATGCCGTCGTCCGGCTACGACAAGAAAACGCTCGCGCAAGACATTCATGCGATGGTTCAAAAGCTCGGCTATCGCAAGGTGAAGCTCGTCGGGCACGACATCGGCCTGATGGTCGCGTATGCATACGCGGCGCAATATCCCGACGAAGTGGACAGCATCGTGCTGATGGACGCGTTCCTGCCCGGCGTCGGCGACTGGCAGAAAGTCTGGCTCCTGCGCGACAAATGGCACTTCAACTTCTATGGCGACACGCCGGAGAAACTCGTGCGCGGCCGCGAGCGCGTCTTCTTCGAGCACTTCTGGAACGACTTCGCCGCCGATGCCGCGCATTCGGTGAGCGAGGCCGATCGCCGTTACTATTCGGCCCAATACGCGCGCAACGGCCGCATGCGCGCGGGCTTCGAGTATTTCCATGCGTTCCCGCAGGACGCGAACGATTTCGCCGCCTTCGCCAAAACGCCGCTCGCGATGCCGATGCTCGTGCTCACCGGCGAACGCGCGTCGGGCACGTTCCTGATCGATCAGGCGAAGCTCGTCGCGACGAACGTGCAGGGCGTGGTCGTGCCGGGCGCGGGCCACTGGCTGATGGAAGAAGCGCCGGACGCGACGATGACGCAACTCGTGCGCTTCATCGGCGCGCCTTCATCCAACTGAGATGCATCGAGGCCGTGGCGCGTGTCTTGCGCCGCGGCATTCAAGGAGAATGGAAATGGGACTTCTCGTCGACGGAAAATGGCAGGACAAATGGTACGAAACGGCGTCCACGGGCGGGCGCTTCGTGCGCAAGGACGCTGCGTTTCGCAACTGGGTGACGGCCGATGGCGCGCCGGGGCCGAGCGGCGAGGGCGGCTTCAAGGCCGAAGCCGGGCGCTATCACCTGTATGTGAGCCTCGCGTGCCCGTGGGCGCATCGCACGCTCATCGTGCGCGCGCTGAAGGGGCTGGAAGAGATGATCGACGTATCGGTCGTGAACTGGCTGATGCTGGAAAACGGCTGGACTTTCGACGACGCTCCGGGCGTCGTGCCCGACAGAATCAACGGCGCGCGCTATCTGCATCAGGTCTACACGGCAGCCGATCCGCGTTACAGCGGCCGCGTGACCGTGCCGATCCTGTGGGACAAGGTGCGCGGGACGATCGTCAACAACGAGTCGTCGGAGATCATCCGGATGCTGAATTCCGCGTTCGACGGCATCGGCGCGAAACCGGGCGATTACTATCCGCGTGAGCTGCGGGAAGAGATCGATGCACTCAACGCGCGCATCTACGACACGGTCAATAACGGCGTCTACAAGGCGGGCTTCGCGACGACGCAAGCCGCCTACGAGGAAGCGGTGACGCCGCTCTTCGACACGCTCGATTTTCTCGAAGAGCGCCTGAGCACGCGCCGCTATCTGACGGGCGAGCGCTTCACCGAAGCGGACATTCGCCTTTTCACGACGCTCGTGCGTTTCGACGCGGTGTATGTCGGCCACTTCAAGTGCAATCTGCGGCGCATCGTGGATTATCCGCATCTCTCGAAGTACGCGCGCGAGATTTACCGGATGCCGGGCGTCGCGGCGACGGTGAACTTCGAGCACATCAAGCGGCACTACTACGAGAGCCATCGGACGATCAATCCGACGGGCATCGTGCCCGCCGGACCGGTGCTCGATTTCGACGCGGCCTAGTCGTATCGGTACACGCCGCGCTTCGTCTTGCGCCCGAGACGCCCCGCCGACACGAGCTCGCGCAACAGCGGACACGCGCGGTATTTCGAATCGCCGAAGTCCTTGAGGAACACGTCCATCACCGAGAGGCACACGTCCAGGCCGATCAGGTCCGCGAGCGCGAGCGGGCCGATCGGATGATTCGCGCCGAGCTTCATGCCCGCGTCGATTTCCTCCGCGCTCGCGACGCCTTCATAGAGCACGAAGAACGCTTCGTTGATCATCGGCACGAGAATGCGGTTGACGACGAAGCCCGGCGAGTTGCGCACGCCGATCGGCGATTTGTCGAGCTTCTCGGTGAGTTCGCGCACGGCGGCGGCGGTTTCATCGCTCGTCTGCACGCCGCGAATCACTTCGACGAGCTGCAGCAGCGGCACCGGATTGAAGAAGTGCATGCCGATGAAGCGCTCGGGCGTGGCGAGCGTCGCGGCGAGCGAGGTGATCGAGATCGACGACGTGTTCGACGCGATGATCGCATCGGCGCGGGCCGCCCCTTCGATCTGCTTCAGGATGCGGTTCTTGAGCTCGACGTTCTCCGTCGCGGCTTCGATCACGATATCGGCTTCGGAGAGGCGCGCGTAATCGGTGGAGGTCTCGATGCGCTGCAACGCCGCGTCGCGCGCGGAGGCTTCCAGCTTGTCCTTCGACACGAGCCGCTCGAGGCTGCCCGTGAGCGCGGCGACGCCCTTCGCGAGTGCCGCGTCGGTGACGTCGATCAGCACGACCTTGAAGCCCGCGACGGCCGCGACCTGCGCGATGCCGTTGCCCATGGTTCCCGCGCCGACGATGCCGACGGTCTGAATCTTCATGCTTTTGCTTCTCCTCGATCTGCGCCGGCCGAGAGCGGCCGGCAAACTGGAAAGGGTCGAAAGCGCGCGAGGCGCGTCCAGACATCGATTCTAACCAGTGGCGGAGACCCCGACGTTACCCGAAAGCCGTCAAATCTTTCGGGGCGATGCCGTTTGCATGACAGAAGGCAGCATAACGGTCCCAGCCGCTCTTCCAGTTTTCAGCGGCGAGAACTTGTCCGTCGTCGTTCACGAAGAGCAGTTCGCCCTGAATGATGTTGAGCGTGACGATGTCCGGGCCGCCCGAATCCGCGGCAAGCGCTTCCGGCGTGTGGCTCGACCCCGCCGTCTCGTACACGATGCTACCCGGCCCCGCGATCCAGTCGTGCTCGCGATACTTCCAGCGCCCCTCGACCGTATAGACGATGACGGTTCCCGTATGCCGATGCCGTGGCATCTGGCCTTTCGCCGGCGCCTTCATGAGCGCGATGACCTCGCCGCGAATCGGATCCAGCTTGAAATACTTGATGAGCACGCGCGCGCTGTACGGCGTGAATGGCACCCACGGCAGGTCCGCGTCGTTGAGACATGTGGTCTGAATCTGTTCGAACAGCATGATGTCGGCTCCCGTTAGTCGGCTCCTGTTACTCAGCAGTGCATTGTAGGCAGCGCAGGGCCGGGCGAACATCGGCCGAACGGACGACCCCTTTCGTCCAAGCCGGATCGCGCCGTATCTGCTATCGTCCACGCCATGCCAACCATCATCACCGTTTCCAATCTGTCCAAGACCTACGGGTCGGGCTTCCGCGCGCTCCGGGACGTGAATCTGGAGATCCGTCGCGGCGAAATTTTTGCGCTGCTCGGCCCGAACGGGGCGGGCAAGACGACGCTCATCAGCACCATCTGCGGCATCGTCAATCCGAGCGAGGGCAAGGTCACCGTCGCGGGTCACGATATCGACACGGACTATCGCGCCGCCCGCGCGATGATCGGCCTCGTGCCGCAGGAACTCACCACCGACGCGTTCGAGACCGTCTGGGCGACCGTGTCGTTCAGCCGGGGCCTCTTCGGCCGGCCGAAGAATCCGGCGCATGTCGAGAAGGTGTTGAAATCGCTCTCGCTATGGGCGAAGAAGGACAACAAGATCATGACGCTCTCGGGCGGCATGAAGCGCCGCGTGCTGATCGCGAAGGCGCTCGCGCACGAGCCCGAGATTCTCTTTCTCGACGAGCCCACGGCCGGCGTCGATGTGGAACTGCGGCGCGACATGTGGGACCTCGTGCGCGGACTGCAGAGCAACGGCGTGACCATCATCCTCACGACGCATTACATCGAGGAAGCGGAGGAGATGGCGGACCGCATCGGCGTGATCAATCGTGGCGAAATCGTGCTGGTCGAGGAGAAGCGCGAGCTCATGCGCAAGCTCGGGCAGAAGAAGCTCACGCTGCAGCTCGAACAGCCGCTCGCGCAAATACCCGCGCCGCTCGAGCCTTACGGCCTCGCGCGCTCGGCGGATGGCGGCGAGCTCACCTACACGTATGACGCGCATGACGAGCCGGGGCGCATCATCGCGCTGTTGCGCCACGTCGACGAAGCCGGCGTGCGTTTCAAGGATCTGCAAACGACGCAAAGCTCGCTCGAAGACATCTTCGTGAGTCTCGTCAGGGAAACCAAATGAATCTATACGCCGTTCGCGCGATCTACCGTTTCGAGATGGCGCGCGCCGGGCGTACGCTGATGCAGAGCATCGTGTCGCCCGTGATTTCGACATCGCTTTACTTCGTCGTGTTCGGGGCGGCCATCGGCTCGCGCATTCCGGAAGTCGATGGCATCAGCTACGGCGCGTTCATCGTGCCGGGGCTCGTGATGCTGTCGCTGCTCACGCAGAGCATCGCCAACGCGTCCTTCGGCATCTATTTTCCGAAGTTCACGGGCACGATCTACGAACTGCTGTCCGCGCCGGTGTCGCACTTCGAGCTCGTCCTGAGCTACGTGGGCGCGGCCGCGACCAAATCCGTCATCCTCGGACTGATCATTCTTCTTACCGCACGATTATTCGTGCCGCTCAGAATCGATCATCCTGTTTGGATGATCGTATTTTTGCTGCTCACTTCCGTGACGTTCAGCCTGCTCGGGTTCATCATCGGCATCTGGGCGGATGGCTTCGAGAAGTTGCAGATCATTCCGCTCCTGATCGTGACGCCGCTCACGTTTCTCGGCGGCAGCTTTTATTCGATCAATATCCTGCCGCCGTTCTGGAAGGCCGTGGCGCTCTTCAATCCGGTCGTCTATCTGATCAGCGGCTTTCGCTGGAGCTTTTACGGTCTCGCCGATGTCCAAGTCGGCGTGAGCTTCGGCATGACGCTGGTGTTCCTTGCGGTATTCATCGCGATCGTCGCGTGGATCTTCAGGACGGGATACCGGCTCAAATCGTAGCGCGGCGCCGGCTGGGTGGATGAAAGCATGAGAGCGGTCATCGGATGAAAATCATGAGACGCACGAAGCGCAATTTTCTCGGTGTGATGGCCGCCGCCTTCGCTGGCGGTACGGGCTCTTCCGCGCCCGCCCGGTCGTACGAGATCGATCACAGCAGCGCGGACTGGCGCCGCCGTCTCTCGTCCGAGCAATTCCGTGTGCTGAGGCGCGGCGGCACTGAGCCGCCGTTCGCGAGCCCGCTGCTCAAAGAGCGTCGCGAGGGCACGTATGCGTGCGCGGGATGCGGGCTCGCACTGTTTTCGTCGGCGACGAAGTTCGACAGCGGCACCGGCTGGCCGAGTTTCTGGAAGCCCGTCGATGGCGCCGTCGCGACCCACGCGGACGCGACGGGCCACATGCGCAACGAGGTGCATTGCCGGCGTTGCGGCGGACATCTCGGCCATGTCTTCGACGACGGACCGAAGCCCACGGGCCTGCGCTACTGCATGAACGGCGCGGCGCTCGAATTCCTGCAACAAGAAGCCTGAGATCGCGCACTCGTCCACCTTACTCGCGACTTTCCAAATGAACGCTTCCGAACTCAAGCTCGATCCCGCGACAACCGCGCTCGTGCTGATCGATTTGCAGGCGGGCATCGCCGCCTTGCCTGTGCAACCTCACGACGCCGCGAGCGTGCTCGCCAACGCGCGTGCGCTCGCCGATCGCTTCCGCGCGCTCGGCGCACCGGTCGTGCTGGTCAAGGTGGCGTTTCCGAACGGACCGGGCGGCCTGCGTCCGGTCACCGACGCGGGACAGGCGCAGGAAGCGCCGGAGCCGGCGGGCTGGAGTGAACTCAGCGCGGAACTGGGCGTGCAGGCGTCCGATATCGTCGTCACCAAGCGACAGTGGGGCGCGTTCTACAACACTGATCTCGACTCGCATCTGCGCCGGCGCGGCATCGATACGATCGTGCTGGGCGGCATCGCGACGGCCATCGGCGTGGATTCGACGGCGCGCGGCGCGCACGAGCGCGGCTATCAGCAGATATTCGTCGAGGACGCGATGAGCGACTTGCACGCGGACACGCACGAATCGACCTGCCGTTATATCTTTCCGCGCATCGGCCGGATTCGTTCGACGCAGCAGGTGCTGGCGGCGCTGGCATAGCGGCGCGCGTCGCCTATCCTGTAGCGTACGTCCGATGTCGACGGACGCGAGCGAGGTGCGGTGATGGCGGCCATTCCGAAAGTAGCGATCGCGTGTCAGGGCGGCGGCAGCCATGCGGCGTTCGCCGCGGGTGTGCTCGACCGGTTGCTGAGCGGCGAGTTTCTCAACAAGTTCGAACTCGTCGCGCTGTCCGGCACGTCGGGCGGCGCGATGTGCAGCGCGCTCGTGTGGGCGGGCCTGCTGCTCGGCGGGCCTCCCGACGCGAGGCGTCGCCTCGCCGGTTTCTGGAAGGATCTGGAGGCGCGCGACGGGCCGGATATCGTCGCGAATGCGGTCGGGACCTGGTACGCGCGGCTGCCCGTCAACGCGGAAATCAGCCCGTATCTCTATCCGCCGGTTGCGGAAGAGCGCCTGCGCGAACTGCTCGACAAGCATCTGCCGTTCGCTTCGCTGCCGGCGGACCCGAAGCGACGCGCGCAGCCCACGCTTCTCGTCGGCGCGACCGACGTGCGCACGGGCGATCGCGTGATCTTTCCCGGCGACAAGCTCGATCAGGATCAACTCGTTGCATCCGCCGCGGTGCCGCCGTTGTATCGCGCGGTCGAGGCCGACGGACGCATGTGCTGGGACGGCCTTTTCAGCAGCAATCCGCCGGTGCGCGAGTTCACCGATTTCGCGCTCGACATGCGGCCCGATGAGATCTGGGTCGTGCAGATCAATCCGCAATATCGTCGCGAGTTGCCTGAATCGACTAACGAGATCATCGACCGACGCAACGAGCTTTCGGGCAATCTCGCGCTGGGGCAGGAGCTTTACTTCACGACGCGCGTGAACGAACTGCTGAAAGCCGACAAATCGCTGGGGAAGCGCTATAAGCCGATCACGGTTCGCGTCGTGCAGATGCATCTCGACGCCAGGGATTATCCGGGGCCGCTCGACTATGCATCGAAGCTCGATCGCAATCCCGCGCTGATTCATGCGCTGATCCGCAAGGGACGCGAGCGCGCTGAATGGTTTTTCGATGAACGCTCCGACTGGCCGAGGGAAGGCACGGCCCCGCACAAGAGCGTTTACGCGACGACGCCAGCGGCGATGTCGGCGAAGGCAAGCTGAACGTTCGCAGTCCGTGATATTGCCGCGATTAGGAGAAGTCTTGTGGTTATTAGGTCGGTGTTCTCTTATTTTGTAGGCACTCGCTGGCGGAACCCCGCCTGCCAGTTCGAGAGTGTCCGTTCATCCCCGTGTTCGGGCGCGACGCTCTTCCCTGAGCGGTGGACGCGCGGTGCGGTTGGGCCGCGCGTCTTTTTTTACCGCGCCCCCATCAAGCGGCCGTCGCCGCGACGAGGCGCACAAGCGTAATCTCCGACGGCGCCCCCAGCCTCTTCGGCGGCCCCCAATACCCAGTACCCCGACTCGTATAAACCCATAGCCCGTTGAACTTCACTAATCCGGAAACAAACGGCTGCTGCAATCGCACAAAGAAATTCCACGGCAGGAACTGCCCGCCATGCGTGTGTCCCGAAAGCTGTAGCGTAAAACCCGCTTCAGCCGCCGCCGTAGCGCTGCGCGGCTGGTGTGCGAGCAGCACGCGCACGGTGGCATCGTCGGGTGCGCCGCTGATCGCCTTCGCGGGATCGCTGCGATGCGCGGGATCGAAACTGCCCGCGCCGTAATCCGTGACGCCCGCGACCACGGCCTGTGCGCCGTCGTGATTCAGCA
Organism: Caballeronia jiangsuensis; assembly: GCF_046030135.1. Lineage (NCBI taxonomy): Bacteria > Pseudomonadati > Pseudomonadota > Betaproteobacteria > Burkholderiales > Burkholderiaceae > Caballeronia > Caballeronia jiangsuensis. The sequence goes on along the minus strand of NZ_JAQQDB010000067.1, from coordinate 11,865 downwards.
CGACATGCTGATTGAGCAGCACCGTCAGACCCAGACGCCGGAATTCCGCAATCCACTTGTCCGCGCCCGAGTAGTACTCGTGATTCCCGGTCACGAGAAACGTCCCGTGCCGCGCGCTCAGGCCCGCGAGCGGGCGTGTGTGATCGGCGAGATTCGGCACCGTGCCGTCGACGACATCGCCCGTCACGGCGATCAGATCCGGCTCGAGTCCGTTCACAGCCGCGACGATGCGTTCCACATAGTGACGCTTGATCGTCGGTCCGACGTGGATGTCGCTGATCTGCGCGATCGTGAAACCGTCGAGCGCGGCCGGCAGATTGTCGATGGGCACGTCCACGCTCACGACCGGCGCGCGCCGCCGCGCGTTGTAGAAGCCGATCGCCGAGAAGAGCACGGCCAGGAGCGGCACGACGAGCGCACTATAGGCGACGAACACCGGTGAGCCGACGGGCACTCCGCGCAGCCAGTCGACGAGATGCACGAAAAACAGAATCACGTCGCGGGCAAAGGTCAATAAAAGCAGCGACGAGAAGAGGCCCAGCGCGGTCAGCCCGAGCCATGCGAGGCGATCCGCGAGCGACTGCGGTTCGATCTGCCGCGCCGCCATGCCGAGCGGAATGACGATGACCGATACCGCGAGCAGGATCGCCGCCAGCACTTTGAGCGGCAGACCGACGGGCGCGTCCGGGATGAGCCGCACGCCGACATAGATATGAAACAGAACGCCGATGCCGATGAAGCGGAGAAAGAATGCCGAGCGTCGCATAGCGCTCCTGGAGGGATCGAAGAAGCGGCGGGAAGACGGGCGCTGCACGCCCGTGCGGGATATGGAGCCGATTCTAACGGTTCGACGCCGCGCATGCCTTTGACGATTCGGTCTTTCGGCGGACCGGAAACAAAAAAGCCCCGGCACACGAGTGCCGAGGCTTTTCGGATTTCACAGGCGCGACGCGCGATCAAACCGCCATACAGAGATACTTGATGACGACGTAATCGTCGATACCGTAATGCGAGCCTTCGCGCCCGAGTCCCGACTGCTTGACGCCGCCGAACGGCGCCACTTCGTTCGAAATTAGGCCGGTGTTGATGCCCACCATGCCGTATTCGAGCGCTTCGGCCACGTGCCAGATGCGGCCGATATCGCGGCTGTAGAAGTACGCCGCGAGACCGAACTCGGTGTCGTTGGCGAGGCGCACGACTTCATCGTCGGACGAGAATTTGAAGATCGGCGCGAGCGGGCCGAAGGTTTCCTCTTTCGCCACTTTCATGTCAGTCGTGACGCCGGTCAGCACGGTCGGCTCGAAGAAACCGTGACCGAGCGCGTGACGCTTGCCGCCCGTGGCGAGCGCGGCGCCTTTCGCGAGCGCATCGTCGATGTGCGACTCCACTTTCTGCACGGCCGCTTCGTTGATGAGCGGACCGAGCGCCACGCCGCTCTCGGTGCCGAGCCCGACCTTGAGGCCGCCGACCGCCGCCGCCAGCTTTTGCGCGAAGGCATCGTAGACGCGCTCGTGCACGTAGAAGCGATTCGTACACACGCAGGTCTGCCCGCTGTTGCGATATTTCGATGCAATCGCGCCTTCCACGGCGGCGTCGAGATCGGCGTCGTCGAACACGATGAACGGTGCGTTGCCGCCGAGTTCCAGCGTCACTTTCTTGACCGTCGGTGCGCTTTGCGCCATCAGCAAGCGGCCCACGCCGGTCGAGCCGGTGAAGGAGAGCTTGCGCACGATCGGGTTGCTCGTCATTTCACCGCCGATCGCCTTCGGATCGCCGGTGAGGATGTTGAGCACGCCCTTCGGCAGGCCTGCGCGCTCGGCGAGCACGGCCATTGCAAACGCGGAGAAGGGCGTTGCTTCGGCGGGCTTCACGACGATCGGACAACCGGCCGCGAGCGCCGGGCCGACCTTGCGGGTGATCATCGCGGCCGGGAAGTTCCACGGCGTGATGGCGGCGCAAACGCCGATCGGTTCCTTCGTCACGACGATGCGTTTGTCGGCGGCGGGCGTTGCGAGCGTGTCGCCGGCGACGCGCTTGCCTTCCTCCGCGAACCATTCGATGAACGAGGCGGCATACGTGATTTCGCCTTTTGCCTCGGCGAGCGGCTTGCCTTGCTCGGTCGTGAGGATGAGCGCGAGATCGTCGGCGTTTGCCATCATCAGGTCGAACCAGCGGCGCAGGATGATTGCGCGTTCTTTTGCGGTCTTCTTGCGCCATGCGGGCCACGCGGCGTTGGCGGCATCGATGGCACGGCGCGTTTCGTTCGCGCCCATCTTCGGTACTGCGCCGAGGGATGCGCCGTTGGCGGGGTTCGTGACTTCGAAGGTTTCGCCGTTGTCGGATTGCTGCCATTCACCGTCGATGTAGGCGGTGTGACGCAGCAGCGTCGGGTCTTTCAGTTGGTCTTTCAAGCTCATGTCTTTGCTGTTCCTTTTTGGGACTGCTCTGTTGTTGCCGGATCCCGTAATCGCGGTGGTCTATTAGCACTGCCCCTGTGCGGGGCGGCAGTCACTTTCTTTGCTGCTGCAAAGAAAGTAACCAAAGAAAGCAGCTCGTTGAGGCCCGCGATCACACGCAGTTTGGCCATGCTTGCCAGCCGCCAATGGCCCTCGCCTAAGTGTCGCCCTCGAAGGCCCAATCGGGCTTGGATCGCGCACGGTCTGACGCGTCGCACCGCCTCACTGACTGGTTCAGCACCAAATGGCTCCAGCCCGCTTCGCGGCCGACCGGTCAATCGGGTCTGCGCGCGCTTTTTCTCGACGGTTTCCCTCGCAAACCCAACGGCAGCGCGTAGCGCTGTGCCGAAGCTATTTCGTGCTGAACCAGCGCGCTCAAACTACTGGCTCGTCAGACCGTGCGCGAGCCAAGCCCGATTAGGCCTGTGAGGGCGACACTTAGGCGAGTGCCGCCTGCGGCTGGCAAGCATGGTCAACGTGCGTGTGACTGCGGGCGGTGAGAAGCTGCTTTCTTTGGTTACTTTCTTTGCAGCAGCAAAGAAAGTGACCCCCGCCCCGGGGAGGGGCAGTGCTAATAGACCACCACGAAATCAGGATTCCACAAAATCCGAAGCAACAAACAAACGAAAAATATACACCGCGAGGCACCGAAAGAACCCGCGCCTCGCGCATAAAAAACCAAACCTTAGACCGCAGCGCCGACAGTCTCCATCAGCACCTCTTCAAGAATCCCGATAGCCTCATCAAAAACCTCTTCCTGAATGGTGAGCGGAAACAGGAACCGAACGACGTTCGAATAAACCCCGCAAACAAGCAGCAACAACCCGCGCTCCAGCGCGCGCGTCTGCACGAGTTTGGCGAAAGCCGCATCCGCATCATGCGAACCGGGCTTGCAGAACTCGACGGCGATCATCGCGCCGGGCCCGCGCACATCGGCGATTTGCGGCACATCGGCCTTGAGCGCTTCGAGCTTCGCTTTGAGCTTGTCGCCGAGCACGGTCGCGCGCTCGCAGAGCTTTTCATCGTCGATGATATCGAGCACCGCGTGCGCCGCCGCCACCGCGAGCGGATTGCCCGCATACGTGCCGCCGAGCCCGCCGGGCGCGGCCGCATCCATGATCTCCGCGCGCCCGACGACGCCCGACAGCGGCATGCCGCCCGCGAGCGACTTCGCGATCGTCATCAGATCCGGCACGACGCCATGATGCTCCATCGCGAAGAGCTTGCCGGTACGCGCGAAGCCGGTCTGCACTTCATCGGCGATGAGCAGAATGCCGTGCTCGTCGCAGATCTTGCGCAGGCCGCGCACGAAATCCGCCGGCGCCGCATTGAAACCGCCTTCGCCCTGCACCGGCTCGAAGATGATCGCGGCGACGCGCGTCGCCTCGATATCCGCCTTGAACAGATGCTCGATCGCGCGCAGCGAATCCGCGACCGACACGCCATGCAGCGCATTCGGGAACGGCGCGTGATAGACGTCCGACGGGAACGGCCCGAAGCCGATCTTGTACGGCGCGACCTTGCCGGTGAGCGCCATGCCCATCAGCGTGCGGCCGTGGAAGCCGCCCGTGAAGGCGATCACGCCGGGACGGCCCGTCGCCGCGCGCGCGATCTTCACCGCGTTCTCGACGGCTTCCGCGCCGGTCGTGAAAAACGCCGTCTTCTTCGCGTGCGAACCCGGCGCGCGGGCGCTGATCTTCTCGGCGAGCGACACATACGACTCGTACGGCACGATCTGATACGCGGTGTGCGTGAAGCAGTCGAGCTGCGCGCGGATCGCCTCGACGATCTTCGGATGACGATGCCCCGTGTTGCACACCGCGATGCCCGCCGCGAAATCGATGAAACGACGGCCCTCGACATCCCACAGTTCCGCATTCTCGGCGCGCGCGGCGTAGAAATCGCACATCACGCCCACGCCGCGCGGGGTCGCGGCATTCTTGCGGGCGTGCAGGTCGGCGTTCTTGAGGTTGGTGCTCACAGGGAAATCTCCTTCGCGCGAGGGCGCATGTCGTGGTGGCCGCATCGGCCGACTGAATTTAAAGACGACTATAGTAAGATTTGGCCCTTAAGTTCAGAGCCATTTCAATAAATCTATAGGAGCCAATCTGATGTCCACCCGCGCGAGCGTGCTTTCCGACTGGCTGGCGCAGCGCATCGATCGCTCGAACGGCCAGCCGATCTACCGGCAACTGCATCGGCTCCTGCAGCAGGCGATCTTGACGCGCGAGCTCGCCGCGGGCGCGAAAGTGCCGTCGTCGAGGCTGCTCGCGACCGAACTGGGCGTCGGGCGCAATACCGTGACGCAGGTCTACGAGCAGCTCGCGCTCGAGGGCTACGTTTCGTCGGCGACGGGGCGCGGCACGTTCGTCGCGGACAGCGCGCCTGATGAAATCCTCTTCGACGACGCGCCGCCCGCGGCCATCGTTCCCGCCGATACGCAATCGACACTCTCCACGCGCGGCGCGCGGCTGATTTCGGGCGCGGGCGTGTCGAAACGCCAGGGCGGCGCGTTCATGCCGGGCGTGCCGGACGTGTCGCGCTTTCCGTCGCGCGTGTGGAACCGGCTGCACGCGAAATACTGGCGCAAGCCGCTGCCCGACCTGCTCACCTACGCGCCCGGCGGCGGACATACGGGGTTACGCCACGCGCTTGCGCACTATCTGCGCACGTCGCGCTCGGTGCGCTGCACGCCAGAGCAGATCGTCGTGACGACGGGCATTCATCAGTCGATCGACCTCGCCGCGCGTCTGCTCGCCGATTCGGGCGACACGATCTGGACCGAAGATCCGTGCTACTGGGGCGTGCGCAGCGTGTTGCAGGTGTCGGGGCTCGATCTGAAGGCAATTCCCGTCGATGCCGAGGGCATCGCGCCGACGCCCGACGATCTCGCGTCGCCACCGAGGCTGATTCTCGTCACGCCGTCGCACCAGTATCCGCTCGGCATGGTGATGAGCCTCGCGCGCCGCCGCATGCTGCTCGAATACGCGCGCCAGCACCGCTGCTGGATCATCGAGGACGATTACGACAGCGAGTTTCGTTACGGCAGCCGGCCGCTCGCGTCGCTGCAGGGCATGGACCCGGCGGGGCAGGTGATCTATGTGGGCAGCTTCGGCAAGACGCTGTTTCCGGGGCTGCGCATCGGCTATGTCGTCGTGCCGGAAGCGCTAGCGGACAGTTTCGCGACGGCTAGCGCCGAGCTCTATCGTGAAGGGCAGCTATTGCAGCAGGCGGTGCTCGCGGAGTTCATCGAGCAGGGCCATTTCACTTCGCATATCCGGCGGATGCGCGCGCTCTACGGCCAGCGCCGCGATGTGATGCTCGCGACGATCGCCGGGCGCTACGGTAACGCGCTGGCGATCGCCGGCGGCGATGCGGGGCTGCATCTTGTATTGAAACTGCCTCAGGATGTCGATGATCGCGCGGTTGCTGCTGCGGCGCTCGCGGAGGATATTGTTGTGCGGCCGCTGTCGGGGTACTACGCGCGTCGGCCGGATGCGGAATCGGGATTGCTGATTGGTTATGCGTGCGTGCCGGATGAGGAGATCGGGCCGGCGTTCGGGAAACTTGCGGGGGTGATCGACCGGTTTTTGCGTTGAGAACCGGATGAAACTTGATGAATTGGCTTTTGATTCAACCCATAAATGTTTTCTCGCTGAGTCCCGGGGTACGGCGCTTATCGACCGAGTCGCGGTCAGACGCGCTTGCCTAAACGAGCGCAAAGGACTCTCCCAGTCAGCGCTTTGCTTTTCAATGAATACCGGTGACGTCAGAACGACTGCGGCCATCGATAGCCGAGCACCGTGGCGACTGGGTAGGCTAACTCGCGAACCTCTTCCAATTGGTTTCCGCCAAAGAGATAAATAAACTCATCGTCGCACCGAAGATAGAAACCGACATGTCCCCTCCAGCTTGTGGGATCGTCGCGCGTCAGAACCACAATACAGCCGTAGATCGGGCGTTCAAGCGCGATGCCCCAATCGAGCCATGACCGCGCCAATGCCAATCTCGTACCGCGAACTCCTGCACTTGCCAGGCACCAGTTAATAAATGAGGAACACCAAGCGATTTTGTCGTCGTAACCAGCAAGGTTTGTTTCGTTGTTGTATTCCACTATCCGTGGATTCGTCTCGCCAATCGGGAAACGTCTGACGCCGCGTTCAGCGATCGCCACAGGCATCCAGGCAGGTTCGGCGGCGCCATTTTGGGTATGCGTGATCATTCTTGATGGAGGGTTTCTCGTCTGCGTCCGCGATTGTCGCCAATTCGAGCCACGTTGTCGACCGGCCGTTCCGGGCCGGACAGCGCCCGTCCGCTCGCTCGCCTAGTGCGGTCAGCAGCGGTGATATCCATGATGATTCTCCTTCGAAAGGAAGGAGAACTAGTCTTTGCTCATCGACACGGTCGATGAGCAACCCGAAAGGGGCAGTGCGCTTTCTCGCAAACAGACGTTGACGATCACTGCCCCGTGATGCAAGATCAATGCATGAACTTGAATGCACTTCACACCGCGACCACATCTACGACCACCACCACTGGTGGGTCGTAGGTCATTACGCGCAACAGAACGTATTAGCCGAGGCCCCGCCAGCGATGGACGGGGCCTTTTTGTTTCTCCGTCGTCACTGGCATAACGAGGGGAAACTTCATGCAGCAACCCACTCTTAGGCGCGCCGCCTTATTGATTATCGATATGCAGATCGGCCTTTTTAACGGTCCAGACAGGCCATACGAGGGCGGCCGTGTGCTAGCGAATATCAACCAACTTATCGGGCGAGCACGCAGCGCCAGTGCTCCGATATTCGCCATGCGGCACACAGGACCGAGAGGTACCCCCATCGAACCGGGCAGCCCACATTCTCAGTTGATTCCTCAACTGGAGGTCGATGCGGAGTGTGACGTGATATTCGATAAAACCCGACCCAATTGCTTTCTCGGAACATCGCTTGGAGAACAACTCGCCGATGCAAACGTCAGCGAGTTAATCATAGTCGGGATGAAGACTCAGTATTGCATCGACGCGACCTGTCGAGCCGCGTCCGACATGGGTCTCAGGCCAGTCCTGATTGCGGATGCTCACACCTGCATGGACACGCGTGAATTGCCGGCACGAGCGATCATCGAACATCACAACGCAACCCTGAACGGTGCTTTCGCGAGCTTGGTGAATACCGACGACTTCGCGTTTTGAGTCTGACTTATCGCGAGTCGGAAAATTCGGCTCGCGTACGATTTGTCGGCGATTAATGCATCCACGTCGAACGGTCACAACTGGCCGATTTTCCCCATCCAACAACGCTCTTCCCGAAAATCCGCGAAGAACCCCAAAAAAACTGGAAACTGCGCCTCATGTGGAGGATCATGTGCGCCATTTTCCCTGTATCCGCATCAAGCGGCGCCGCACGACTTACCTCAGCAAGGGCCTTTCCATGACGACTCCCTCCAACCCCCACTTCACCGTCATCGCCGACCTCTCCGACGACGCGCCCTCGCTGCGCGACATTCGCCACGACATCCACCGTCATCCGGAGCTGTCCTACGAGGAGACGCGCACCGCGGCGCTCGTCGCGGACCGGCTGGAAGAGTGGGGCTGGCAGGTGACGCGCGGTATCGGCGGCACGGGTGTCGTCGGTACGTTGAAGGCGGGCGACGGCACGAAGAGCATCGGCCTGCGCGCCGACATGGACGCGCTGCCGATCATCGAACAGACCGGCAAGCCCTACGCGAGCGAAACGCACGGCAAGATGCACGCGTGCGGCCACGACGGCCACACGACGATGCTGCTCGGCGCCGCGCGTCATCTCGCGCGCACGCGACGCTTCAACGGCACGGTGCATCTGTATTTTCAGCCGGCGGAAGAGCACGGCGTGCCGAGCGGCGCGCAGAAGATGATCGCGGAGGGCCTGTTCGAGCGCTTTCATTGCGATGCCGTGTTCGGCGTGCACAACCATCCCGGCGCGCAGCCCGGCACGTTCCTGTTCCGCAAGGGGCCGTTCATGGCGGCGGGCGATCAGGTGTCGATCGCGATCGAAGGCGTCGGCGGGCACGCGGCGCGGCCGCATCTCTCCGTCGATCCGGTCGTCGTGACGGCGAGCATCGTGATGGCGCTGCAGACGATCGTCGCGCGCAATGTCGATCCGGCGCAGCCCGCTGTCGTCACTGTCGGTTCGATGCACGCCGGCACGGTGAACAACGTCATCCCCAGCCGCGCGACGCTCGAACTGTCGGTGCGCTCGTTCGATCCGAAAGTACGCGAACTGCTGAAGCGGCGCATCAAGGAACTGGTCGAGTCGCAGGCCGCGAGCTACGGCGCGACGGCGACGGTGAAGTATCTGGAAGGCTATCCGGTCGTCGTCAATTCGGACGCGGAAACGGAGTTCGCGATTCAGGTCGCGCGCGAACTGGTCGGCGAGCAGAACGTCGTCGCGCACGCGGATCTGCTGATGGGCAGCGAGGATTTCGCGTTCATGCTGCAGCAGCGGCCGGGCTCGTTCCTGCGTCTGGGCAACGGTGCGGGCGAGGACGGCTGCATGGTCCACAACCCGCACTACGATTTCAACGACAAGAATCTGCCGGTCGGCGCTGCGTACTGGGCGCGGCTCGTCGAACGTTTCCTCGCGTGATCGAAAGCCCTACGCCGGCAGCCTGAAACTCCCGATCGCCTCGCGCAGCACATCCACCTGATCCTTCAGCGAATGCGCGGCAGCCGCTGCCTCCTCGACGAGCGCGGCGTTCTGCTGCGTCACCTGATCCATCTCGACGACCGCGCGGTTCACCTGCTCGATGCCCGCGCTCTGCTCGTGCGACGCGTGGCTGATCTCGTCGAGAATCTCGTTCACGCGGCGCACCGATTGCACGATCTCGGTCATCGTCGCGCCCGCGTTCGTCACGAGCGACGCGCCTTGCTGCACCGTCTGCGTCGATGTCTCGATGAGCGCCTTGATCTCCTTCGCCGCCGTCGCCGAACGCTGCGCGAGGCTGCGCACTTCGGCCGCCACGACCGCGAAGCCGCGTCCCTGTTCGCCCGCGCGCGCCGCTTCGACGGCCGCATTGAGCGCCAGGATGTTCGTCTGGAACGCGATGCCGTCGATCACGCCGATGATGTCGCCGATCTGCTGCGAGCTCGCGGTGATGCGCGTCATGGTGTCGATCACGTCATCGACGACGCCGCTGCCGCGCGTCGCCACATCCGCCGCCTGCTCCGCGAGCCGGGCCGCCTGCGCCGCGCTTTCCGCGTTGTTCTTCACGTTCGCGGTCATCTGGTCCATGCTCGACGCCGTCTGCACGAGCGCCGCCGCCTGCTCCTCGGTGCGCTGCGACAGATCGGTATTGCCCGCCGCGATTTCCGACGCGCCCACGTTGATGTTCTCGGTGCCGTTGCGCACGCGTGAAACCGTCTCGACGAGGCCGCGCTGCATCGTGTTGAGCGCGTGCAGGAGACTCGTCGTGTCGTTCGGATGAATGTCGACGGTGCTCGTCAGGTCGCCGCGCGCGATGCGGTGCGCCGCGCCGACCGCCAGTTCCAGCTCGCCGCCCAGATTGCGTTTGATGCTGCGCAGGACGATCAGCATCGCGGCCGTCGCGATGCCGCCGAGCACCGCCGTGATCGCGAGCCAGCGCAGCGCGCTCGCCCAGAATGCGCTCTGCACGTCGTCCATGTACATGCCGGTGACGAGATACCAGTCCCACTGCGCGAAGCGCTGCGCATAGGAGAGCTTGCCGACCGGCTTGTCGCTGCCGGGCTTCGGCCACAGATAGCTGATGAAGCCGCCGCCTTGCTGATCGCCCGCCTTCACGATATCGACGAACAGGCGATTACCCGCCGGATCGGTATAAGTCGAGAGATCCTTGCCGTTCATGGCGGGCTTGATCGGATGCATCACCATCGTCGGGTGCGAATCGTTGATCGACAGATAGCCGTCCGTGCCGTAACGGATCGCGCCGACCACCTCGAGCGCGCGCTTCTTCGCTTCCTCTTCCGTGAGCGTCTTGTCGGCGGCAAGCGCGGCGTAGTGCGCCGTGACGGCGTACGCCTCGTTGACGAGGGTCTTCAACTGCTCCTTGCGGTCATCGATCATCGACGTCCGGTTTTGCCACGCCCCGATGATCCCGATCGCGATCAGGCCGATCCACAGCACGGCGATCAGCGAGCCGAGCTTCTTGTTCAACGTCATTCTGTTCATGTTGCCCCGTCGCCTCTTTGCGTTGTCTGGTGCGACGGCGCATGCCGCCGCATGCCCGCTTTACGGCAGGCAAAGGCGGCGGATGTAGGGCGGGGAATACCCGTAGCTTTTAGAAACGGCGGATCGGGTCCTTGTCGGGCGGCGCGTCGGGATGCTGCGGCTCGTCCGGGCGATGACCCGGCGAAGGCGGCGTGAGCGGATCGGCTTCCGGATCGCGGTTCGGGTCCGCGATGGGATCCGGAACGGGACTGGTCTGCATATCGAATTTCATGATGTTCCCCGCAAGGTGGAGCGGCGCTACACGGACTCGTGCGGCGCCGGCATGTGCAGCGTGAACGGCTCGCCGGGATGCGCGTCGCCGGTGTTCGAGAGCGCGGCGCGGGCGCGTGCGACGATCGCGTCGCTGCCGGTGTCGCGCGGATGCTCGTCGAGCACGATATGCGGCGTGCCGAGCGCGCGGGCCGTGGCGACGGGCGATGACGCGGCGGCGTCGTCGGAGACGAGCAGGCGCGCGTTGGCGATCAGGCGCGGCAGCGCGGCCGGCGCGACGGCGCCCGCGAGAAAGAGCGCGGCCGTCTGCATCGCGCCGAGGACGCCGGCGGTGCGCTCGGGATCGGGCGCGTCGCCGACAATGGCGATCTGCCAGCCATCGGCGGCGAGCTGGTCGGCGACATCGGCGTAACGTTGCGCGGGCCACACGGGCGCGGCGTGGTGGCTGCCCGGATGAATCAGCACCAGGCGCTCGCGCTCGATGCCGTGGAATGCGGCGAGCTCGTCGTAAGCGCCGGCTTCGTCGCGATCGGCGGCGGGCGGCGCGGCGTGTGCGCATGGCGTCGCGCCCGGCTCGTCGGGGACGAGCGCGGTCGCGAGGTCGTCGCTCAACGTCGAAAGGGGATTGGCTCGCATCCTGGCTCCTGCAATTGGCGTGGGCCTCGTTCGATTTCCGCAAATTCGCGGGGGCGGGCGCTTGGCAAGCACCCGCCATGCCCGGGGCGTGTCCGCGCGTCCTGCCTGAGAAATGCCTGAGAAGCGCGGGCGGCGGACACAGATTGCGTCCGCAACCGTGACAGTTTGATCGCCGGTTGCGGCATCTGTCACGTATTGAAGGAGGCGCAGCGGCGCTCGTCAAGGCGCGAGGTTGGCAGGGTCAATGTAAAAAAGCCGCCGCCCGCCGGCGGGGGGGGGGGGGGGGGGGGGGGGGGTGGGGGGGGTGGGGGGGGGGGGGG
>NZ_JAQQDB010000066.1:0-27847 GCF_046030135.1 Caballeronia jiangsuensis | reverse complement strand
GGCGGCGCGAAGCGGGTCCAGAAGAGATAGCAGGCCAGCACACTGGCTGCGCCCACTCCGGTGCCGAGCGGCACGCCCAGCGGACCGTAGAAGCGAATCAGAACCGCATTGGCGGCCAGCTTGGTCGCGAAGCCCAGCACGGAAATGACCGTGATCGCCCTGTAGCGCGCTTCGCTCGCGAACAACTGGATCAGCACGCACATCCCGAACGAGAAGGGTATCTGCGAAAGCCCGAAGCGGAACAGGCTCGTGACCGCGATCGTGTCCTCGCTCGTGAACGCGCCCTTCTGAAAGAACAGCTTGATCGCATACGGCGCGAAGATATAGGCGATCGCAGCGCCGACCGAGCCCACGGCCAGCATCACGAATGACCATTTGATGGCCGTGCTGCGCGCCCGCGCATGATCGCCGCGATGCAGGATTTCCGAAAGGATCGGCAAGGTTGCCCGGCTGATCGCGATCGCGCCCATGCTCACGAGCAGCGAGAGCAGGCGGTTCGCGTAGCCGAGCGTCGCGATGGCGCCATCGCCCATATGCGCCATGAAATACTGATCGACGGGAAGCCACAGATTGGCGACCACCGAGCCGATCAGCAGCATGCCCATCGAGCGCGTCATGCCCGGCCACTCCTTCGCCCGCAGCGACAGACGCGGACGCGCGGGCACGGCATCGGCTCTCTTCGCGAGTATCCGGAGCCACGCCGCCTGGATCACGATGCCGATCGTCGTGCCCACGATGAGCGGCATGGTCGAGGTGTTGTCGCGCGCGCTCAGCACGAAGACGAGCAACGCGATCGCCGGCACGCATTCGAGCAGCGTGTTGATGTGCTTTTCGGAAGCCTGGAGCCGGGCGGCGGAGATGCAGATCGTGAAGGCCAGCACGCCGACCGGCGTCATCCCGACGACCATCTGACGGCACATCTCGCGGGTCGATTCGGCGAGGCTTCCCGAGAAGAAGCCCACCATGTGAGGCCAGAAAAAATAGAGCAGCAACGAAAACACGATGCCGATGGCGAGTCCCGCCCCTTCGAGTTCGCCGAGAAGCTGGTTCTGCCGGGCCTTGTCGTTTCTGAGCGCGACGAGCGCGGGAACGAGCAGCACGCTCAACTGGTTCGTGATCGTCGCGGGCAGCCAGGTGACGAGCGTGAGCGCGAGTTGATAGGCATCGACGGTGCCGCTGATGCCGTATCGGTACGCGATCGCCATTTCCTTCGATGCGCCGATGAACTTCCCGGCGAGCACGAATAACAGCAGGACGAAAGCGCTCCTTGCGATGCGCTTGTGATCCTGATGAACGCCAAGCAGACGCTCCCTTAGCGATTGCACTGTTGCGGTCAGCACGCTTCCTCCGGCAATTGAACCCGATCCGCGCAGGACCGGCTGGCCGCTTGCGCACCGAGGGAGCGTGCATCAAAGGCGACGGACGGACTGTTCGCCACGCCACCGGCGCGCGATGATGCGGTTTGGCGCCAGCATTTCGCACGCTCGCCTGGTGTGCTACCGGGCAGAAGTCGGCGGGTATAACGTGCGAGAGTTGCGGCTGCGCGACGGCTTACCGAGGCCTCGCCATCGAGAAATCCAAAGCGTGCATGGGATGTCAATGAAGAAATCGATCGTGGTTGGCGTGATATTGATTGTCGTTTCCTTGCTCGTGATCAACACACCCGGCGTAACCAGACACTTTCAGACGGTCTACGCTGCCTGGGACGATGGCCGTCTCCTGGATCGCCTTACATTGCATAACCTCATGCGCTGGTGGCGGCAGTTCAGAGACGAACGCGACAGCGGCGCCCATCGCGCGAGCCTCACCAGTTCGCCGGTCCCGGCGACGGCGAGCTGCCCGGACACCTCCTTCACGCCGCCCAAACTGGTCGATCCGCGCAGCCCGAAGGCGTTCGGCGCCACTGGCAACGGCAAGACCGACGACACCAAGGCCTTTCAGGCCGCGGTCGATGCCGGCGACGTACTCGTGCCCGCGGGCACCTATGTGCTGAATCACACGGTGGTCATCACGGCAAGTAACCGGCATATCCAGTGCGAGCCCGGCGCGACGCTCAAGAAGACGGTGCGCGAGGACAGCAACATGTTCAACTTCGAGGGTCCGTCGACGGGGAATAGTCTGGTCGGCTGTAACTTCGTGGGCGCGAATCCGACCCGCATCCGTGACTGGGACAGCCCCGGACATTACGATATTCCGGTGCAGACCAACGGCGCGGTCGACAACTTCACGCTCGCGGGCAACAGCTTCCGCGATTTCTTCGGCCAGTCGATGTTCCAGACCGAAGGGCAAGGCGGCGGGACCGGCGCCGTTCTGGTGTTCAACTCGTTCGCCAACTGCCCGCTTTACGGCATCGCGCTGGTGGGTTCGGTCAAGGGCCGCATTGCCTACAATCTGGCCGATAACTGCCGCATGGGCCCCGAGAACAACGACGCCACGCAGGACACCGGCGGCAACGTCCTGGAATGCAACCGCATGATCAACGGCGGCAATATCACGGGCGGATCCAATGGCGAGGGCGGCGTCGACTATAGCGGGAATGTCGTCCGTCATAACATCCTCGACGGCGGCTATATGCAGGTCAGCCCGCCCGAGCGCGGCAAGGCGGCGAGATATATCGACAACGCCTGCAACGACTGCGGGACTGAATGAGCGCTCATTCTTCGCTCATTGTCGACGCCCACAATCCTTCTCAACCGATGCGTGATCATGCCGCACCGCGTTTCCAGGAGAAGGATCATGAAAAAAATCGGTTATGTCGCTGTCGCTACGCTGCTTGGTGCCGGACTGGTGGGTAGCGCTCAGGCGCATGTGTTCGTCGGCATGAGTGTGGGGATGCCGGTTGTGCCTGTCGCGCCTGTCGTGGCGGTTGCGCCGTACGCGCCCGTGATTCCGGTGGCGCCCTTTGCGCCGGTTGCGCCGGTCCCGGTCTATGCGCCGCCAGTCGCTTATTACGCGCCGCCCGCTCCGGTGTATGCGCCGTCTGTCGCGGTGGGTTATTGGGGCGGGCGTCCGGGATGGGGATATCGGCATTACGCGGCTGGATACTGGAGGTAGTCGGCCGAGTTTCAGCCGACCTCCGACAGCGCTCGCCGATCAGCAAGTGACTTGCGTCAGTTCCGCTTTGCCGACTTACCCATGATCGCGTCGAGCGATTCGCCGATCACCACGATTTCCGTGCGGCGGTTTTTCGCCTGGCCTTCGGGGGTGGCGTTGCTTGCTGCGGGGCGGTCGTAGGCGAAGCCCTTCGTGGTGACGCGCGAGGATGCGATGCCCCGCTCTTCCAGCGCACCCGCGACGGTCTGCGCACGCGATTCGGAGAGCGCCTGATTGTAGTCGTGCGTACCGGTACCGTCGGTGTGTCCCTCGACGATCACGGACTTCTTGCTGCGCTTGAGCAACACGACCGCGCGCTGGATGGCGGGTCCGGAATCACCGCGCAGACCGGATTTGTCGAAGTCGAAGAGCACGCGGTCGGGCAGACGCACTTGCACGCCCTCGGGCGTTTGCGTGACTTCGATGCCTACTTGCTGATTGAGGGCGATCTCCTTGTCGCGATCGGGGCCGGTGGCACAGGCCGACAAAAGGGAGATCGAAAGCGCGCACGCGGTGAGAGAGAGGAACTGCTTCATGTTGCTTCCTGCTGTGGTGGTAAAGGGTTCAGCCCCAACGGACTCCTTTCCGATTGCTCGACGTCTGCAATTCGAATGAAAGTGGGAAATTATTGCCCAAAAATTCCTTGCCCGGAGACGAGTACATCTCGCAGTCCGAATGGTTCGCGAAGGATTACCGACTATTCAAAAACTTAGAGGTAGTTCGATGACGTCTATTTTCGGATTCGTCTGAGTTCAAGACGCATCGCGCAATCTGGAACCCGGCCACCGTCGACGCAACACGTTTCGCGACTTCACGCTTACCGACTTCGCGACAAAACCGCCGCCCCAGCAAACCCCATCGCCCCACCTTCCTCGATACGCACCCCCTCATTCCACTTCGCCATCCGCTCGGACCGCGAGAACGACCCGACCTTCAACTGCCCCGCATTCCACCCCGTCGCAAGATGGACGATCGACACATCCTCGGTTTCCCCCGATCTCGCCGACACAATCGACGCATAGCCGTTCCTCCTCGCCGCCCGAAGCGCCGCGAGCGTCTCCGTCACGGTACCTGCCTGATTGAGCTTGATGAGCGCCGCATTGCAAGCCCCTTTCGCCGCAGCATCCTCGATGAACGCGGCGCGCGTAACGAAAAAATCATCGCCCACGATCTGCACCTTGCTTCCCGCCGCTCGCGTGAACGCGATCATCCCCGCTTCATCGTCTTCCGATAGCGGGTCTTCGATCGACACAATCGGGTATCGCGCGATCCATCGCAGCAACTTCTCGATCATCGCGTCGGTATCGAGCCGCACGTTGTCCAGGCCAAGCGTGTACTGTCCGCCCTTGCCGAATTCCGACGCGGCGATATCCAGCGCGATGCCCATATCCGTGCCCGGAACGAAACCCGCCGCTTCGATCGATGCGACCAGCACGTCCATCGCCTCCTCGTTGCTGGAGAACGCGGGCCACCATCCGCCTTCGTCCGCCACGCCCTGCGCCGCGCCGCGTTTGCGCATCAGCACACCGGCGTGTCGATAGACCTCGGCGGTCATTTCGAGCGCCTGCGCGAAACTCGTGGCCGATGTCGCGATCACCATGAAATCCTGCACATCGACGCGCCGTTCCGCGTGCGCGCCGCCGCCGAAAATCTGGATCTGCGGAAGCGGCAACGTCACCTGCTCGTCGCCCGCGACGTAACGCCAGAGCGGCAAGCCTCGCTCGCTCGCGGCAGCGTGCAAGGCGGCAAGCGATGTCGCGATCAGCGCGTTGCCGCCGAGCCGCGACTTGTCCGGCGTGCCATCGAGCGCGATGAGCATCGCATCGATCATCGCCTGTTCCGCGACCTCGTGGCCTCGCAACGCGGGCGCAATCTCGCGCGCGATGCCGGCGATCGCCGTCTTGACGTCCTTGCCATCGAACGCCGTGCCGCCATCGCGGAGTTCCATCGCTTCTCGCGAACCGCGAGACGCACCGGCCGGCGCGATGCCGCGTCCCCGCGCGCCCGTTTCAGTGACGATTTCCACTTCGACAGTCGGCCGTCCGCGCGAATCCCAGATACGTCGCGCTCGCACTTCTTCGATTCGACTCATGCGGAAAACTCCCTTTGCCAGAACGTTGTGATGTCGGAGAGCGTGCTGTCCGGCCGCCCGATCAGTTCGATCGCGGCGGCGCGCACGCGAGCGCGGCGGTGGTCGTCGAGATACTCCACCGGCGATTTGCCGTCCACGCGCGCCAGCAGCAGCGCCGGGAGCAGCGATGCGACGCGGTCCAGCAACGCGTCCGGTTTCGTCCACGCGATATGCGGCACATAACGCTCGACCAGCTTCGCAAACGACACCAATAACGCGGCAAGCGCACCCGGCGAGCGCGCCGATTTGAGCAGGAAATGATTGAGGCAGAAGGCCACATCGAAGGCAGGATCGCCGTACCACGCGCATTCCGCGTCCAGGATCACCGGCCCGGCCGGTCCCAACAGGATGTTCTTCGGGCTGACATCGCCATGAACGAGCGCTTCTCGCGTGGCCGCCGTGCGCTCGATCAGCGAGCGCAGCGCCACCGCCACTTGCGGATTTTGTCGAGCGGCTTCTTCCAGATACGGTTCGAGACGGATGGCGTGAAAGGTATCGTCATTCGCGAACCGGGCGGCAATCTCCGCGTCGCCGGCCGTCGCCGCATGAATCCGGCCCAGCACGTCGCCCAGTTGCGCCGCGATCGCCGGATCGACGCGGCCATCCATCAACTCGCGTTTCCAGTTCGCGTATGTCGGCGGGAGAAACGCCATGACGAAGCTCTTGGTTTCGTGATCGACGCCGAGCACTTCAGGCACATGACCCGGCACGATCCGGCCAGCCGTCCGAAGCCAGCCGATCTCCGCGTAGACGCGCTCGACCGGCACGATCCAGTCTTTCGCGACCTTGAGCTTGGGCAAAGCCTGCTTCAGGCAGTAGGTCCTGTCGCCGATATCGAGCCGGAAAATGTTCGAGGACACGCCGCCCGTCAGCGGTGTCAGCGTCGCGGAGGCGACGGCATCGGCAAGGTGCAGTCGTCGCAGCAGATGCGCGAGTGCGGAAGGATCGCCTGCAAGATCGATGTAGTGGTCCACCCCTGGCGTCCTCGCAGCAGTGTTTCGAACGAGCCGTCGTCGGCCAATGGTAGCCGATTCGCCACGGGAAACACGCGAGGCGCATCTTTCTTGCTTACCGATGTTCCAGACCGCCACTCACGCGCGGCCGACGACGAACCGCCATCGCGGGCAATCCCGCCCCGGCCGGGGCTGGCACGGAGGAATGATGCGTCATACCCGAATCACCCCCGGCATTCGCCACGCAATTTCTGCCATCCTGATTGCACTGCTTACCGCATGCGGCGGCAGCAGCGGCGACTCGGGCGGAAGCAGTTCTTCGGCGCCCGCGGGCGGCGTCAAGTTGCAGGTCGTGGCGTTCGGAGACAGTCTGTCGGACGTCGGGACGTATCAGCCGATCGCGGGCGTGGTCGGCGGCGGACGTTTCACGACGAATCCCGGACAGGTATGGTCCCAGGACGTCGCGCAGTATTACGGCGACACGCTCACCGCGGCGTTCACGATCGACCTCGGGCACGAACTGAAGGCCCAAAGCGGATTGGGCTACGCGCAAGGCGGCGCCACGGTCGCCACGCCGGCCGATCAGAATCAGTTCCTGACGGACGTGATCGGCAACGTCGAGATGCCGGTCACTCAGCAGATTTCGAGCTATCTGTCGTCGCACGGCAGTTTCAATTCGAACCAGCTCGTGCTCGTGTGGGCCGGCGCCAACGACGTGTTGCGCGCGGGCAGTCCGCCCGCCGCGAACACGACCGTGCAGACCGCGGCGACCACGCTCGCGCAACAAGTCGCGCAGATCGTGCTGAGCGGGGGCGTGCATGTCGTGGTGGTCAACGTGCCGAACATCGGACTTTCACCCGATGGCATCAAGTCGTCGGATGGCGGCGGCAACTTCACGCAACTGTCGCAGCTCTTCAACGCGACGCTGAACTCCGCCCTGCAATCGAACGGTCTGCAGGGCAAGGTCATCGTGATCGACTCCTACGCCTGGACGACGCAGACCATCGCGAACTTTCAGGCCAATGGCTTCACCGTGTCCAACACGGGTCAGGCATGTGATCCGTCGAAAACACCGCACGACACGTCGCTGCTCTGCTCACGAGCGACTTACGTCTCGTCGAACGCGGACCAGACTTACATGTTCGCCGACGATCTCCATCCGACGACGCGCATGCACGCTCTCTTCGCGCAGTACGTCGAGCAGCAGATCGCGGCGAGCGGGCTGGGGCACTGATTGCGACAGTGCCCGTTCGCCTACGCGCCGAAACCGAAAATACGGCGCGGCGTCTCCCATTGAATCTGTCGACGGACTTGCGCATCGGGCACGATCTGCTCGAACAGCGTCAGCAGCGGCCCATAATCCAGCCGCTCCGGTGCCCGAAGGAACGGCCAGTCCGAACCCCAGACGCAGTTTTGCGGCCCGAACGCGCGTAGCAGCGCCTGCGCATACGGCCACGCGTCCTCGTACGGATGCGCGCGCGCCGAGTACTTCTGCCAGCCCGACAGCTTGACGCTCGCGCGGCCGCTGTCCGCGAGCCGCAGCAGCGCCTGAAAGCCGGGCTGCGCGATACCCGCGCCGATGTCGGGCCGCCCGCCGTGATCGATCATGATCGGCGCCGCCTGCCGCGACAGCCAGGATTCGAGCGCGACCATCTGGTCACCGGTTACCTGGATCTGCGCGACCATCCCGAGGTCCGCGAGCGACGCGAAGAGCGCGCCCGCGCCGAGCACGGCATCGACGCCTTCCATCGCCGGGTTGAACGCGACGCCGGCCACGCCCGCGCGATGCAGCGCCGCAAGCTCGTTGCGCGATATGTCGTCATCGACCACGGCGATGCCGCGCAGGCGTCCTTCGTATGTCTCCAGTGCATCGAGCAGGCATCGGTTGTCGGTCCGGTAGCCGCTCGTCGGACCGACGAGCAGTGCATGCCGCACGCCGTACGCATCCATCACCCGGACGAACTGCGCGGCCGTGCCGATTTCCTGCTGCACCGGCCGATACGGCGTGTCTTCCCGATACGGAAAGCGCGCGGGATCGAACACGTGGCAGTGGCAGTCGATCTTGTCTTCTTCGAATACGCTCATCTCTGTTCCCCATTCAGACCGACACGACGCCGAGCCCGTCGAACACTCGCCGCGCCGCGCCGTACGCAAGCTCAAGCCGCGCGTCGGCGGGCAGCGACGGATACGGCATCTCCACGCTCAGCGCCACATCCGCAGGCAACGCGCGCAGCAGCGCGTCGAGCGGCAGCGCGCCGTCGCCGGGCGGCAGGCGATCGGTGCGCGCTTCGCGGATCGCATCGTCGTCGCTGGCAGGAAGCGCGGCGCGCGCATCGCACAGTTGCGCGGAACCGATCCAGCCGCGCGGCGTCCTCGCGATATCGTCCGGCGTGCCGCCCGAGCGCGACAGATGCAGCGCGTCGACGAGCACCGCGAGATTCGGATGACCGACCCGCGCGATCATCTCACGAGCTTGCGCGAGCGAGCCGACATGCCGCCAGCGCATGAATTCCAGATCGATGCGCAAGCCGAACGGACGGCCGAGTTCGGCCAGCGCGGCGAGATTGGCGGCGAGCCGGCCCTCGTCCGGATCGTCGCCCGATACGTTCACGCAACGCGCGCCGAGCGACGCCGCCGCTTCGAAGAGCGACGCAAACGAAGCGGGATCGAGCGCCGGCACGACGGGAATGAATTCGACGTCATGTACCGCGATGCCTTCGCCCGCGAGCGCGTCCCGCAATTCATGGAGCGCCGCGGAGCCGGACGCCATCGGATATGCGACGCCGCCCGGCACCGCCGGATGCATGCGCAGACCGACCGCATCGAAACCCGCACGCGCGGCGAGCCGGACCCACGGCACGGGCGCAACATCCAGCGCGGTCAGATGCGCGACCGCGAGAGGCCGCGCCAGAAGCGGAGCGGCCTTCAATACGTGGCCCTCCCGCCGGTAAGGTCGAAGGTGAAGCCCGTCGTGAAGCTGCACGCGGGACTCGCGATCCAGCTCACCATCGCGCCGACTTCGTCGATCTGCAGGAAGCGGCCCATCGGAATCTTCGCCTTGCTCGCCTCGATGTGCTGCTCCGACATCTCGTGGAACAGCTCCGTCTCGACCATCGCGGGCGCGACGCAGTTGATCAGCACGTTGTCGCGCGCCAGTTCCTTCGCGGCCGACTTCGTGAACGCGATCACGCCCGCTTTCGCGGCGGAATACGCCGAGATGTACTGCACGCCCTCCTTCCCGGCGATCGACGCGACATTGACGATACGCCCGCCGCCCCTCGCGCGCATATGCGGGATGGCGGCGCGGCAACAGTAGAACACGCTGTTCAGATCGACGTTGAGCACACGCTGCCACGCATCGACCGGATATTCCCAGCTCGGCGCGACCGGCCCGTTGATGCCCGCGTTGTTGACGAGAATGTCGATATGCCCGAGCGCCGCGACGGTCGCCTCGAACGCGCGCCCGACCGATTCGTGCGATGCGACATCGACCTCCTGCAGATGATCGGCTTCGAAGCCGAGACGCCGCGCATCGCAGTTGGCGACATCGAGGTCCCAGATCGCGACGCGCGCGCCGTCGGCCTTGAGCTTCTGGGCGATGCCGAGGCCGATCCCGCGCGCCGCGCCCGTCACGATGGCGATGCGGCCGTCGAGAGAGTGACTCATTGCAATGATTTCCTTGAGGTCTTCAGATGGAGGAAGAAGCGGAGCCCGCGAATTCGATCCGCCTGATATCGCCGACGACGAACACATACGAGAGCGCCCCGAGCAGCGTCACGGCCGAGATGAAGGCGAGCGCGTACACGAACGAGCCTGTCGCGTTGACGATCAACCCGACCACGAGCGGCGTGACGATGCCGGCCGCATTCGCGAACAGGTTGAAGATGCCGCCGCTCAGGCCCAGCAGGCCCTTCGGCGCGATATCGGAGACGATCATCCAGGCGAGCGCCGACATTCCCTGCGCGAAGTACGCAACGCACAGGATCGCGATCACGACGGTGATCGAATCGACGTAATTCGCCAGCACGATGCTCGATGCGGCGACGAGCCCGGCGATCACCGGCAGCTTGCGCGACCAGTTCAGCGAGATGCCGCGACGCAGCATCGCATCGGAAATCCAGCCGCCCGCGAGCGTCCCGACCGACGCGGCGATGAACGGCAGCACCGCGACCATGCCGACCTTCAGCCACGGCATGTGGCGTTCGGTGACGAGATAAGTCGGAAACCACGTCAGGAAAAACACGTTGGTCGAATTGCACGCGAACTGGCCGATGCAGATGCCGAGCATGCTGCGGCGGCGCAGGAGCGCGGCGATATCGGACCAGCGAAAGCGCGTCGCCTGCTGGCTGCCGTCGACCACGCCGCCGCCGCTCGCGATGTAGTCGAGCTCGGCGCGATTCGCCCGTTTCGACTCGTGCGGTTCGCGAAAGCGCATGAGCCAGATCGCGCCGAACACAATGCCGACCGCGCCGACGATGCCGAACAGCGCACGCCATCCATAGCGATGATCGATCCAGAAAAGCAGCGGGCTCAGAAACGCGAGACCGACATACTCCGCGAACGTGTAGACGCCCGTCGCGCGGGCGCGCTCGCTCTGCGGAAACCATATCGCGACGACGCGGCTGTTGGTCGGAAAGCACGGCGCCTCCGCAATGCCGATCAGGAGCCGCATGATCAAAAGCGAGACGAAGCCCGTCGCGAGTCCTTGCAGACCGGTGAACAGCGACCACAGCGTCAGCGCGAAGAAATACGTCCAGCGCGTGCCGATGCGGTCGAGCATCACGCCGCCCGGAATCTGCGACGCGGTGTAGGTCCACGAAAACGCGGAGAAGATCACGCCCATCAGCGCCGGCGTCAGGCCCAGTTCGTGGCTCATGCCGGGCGCGGCGATCCCGGCGACGCTGCGATCGAGGTAGTTGATCATCGTGCCGATCGCGAGCAGCGCGAGGATGCCGAAGCGCGCGCGGGTGCGCGTCGCGGCCGGCGCCGCCGCGGCGGCTTGCGCGCCGATCGCGCGAGGCGAGTGGGTCTGGTTCATCGTGTCTCCGTCCAACGTTTTCCGGTCTGCGCGCCGCCGTGGCAAAGGCCCGACGCGTCCTGGAAATACTAGTGAGTTGGCCGTGGGCTGTCGTATGCCGAGTTTCGGCTACCCTATAACCTTTGGTTAATCGCCCGCGACGGGCAGCCGGAGAAACGATGCGCTTCAAGCTGCGGCAGATGGAGGTGTTTCGCGCGGTCATGCTGACGGGCTCGATCAATGCCGCGTCGAAAATGCTGTATGTGTCGCAACCGGCTGTCAGCAAGCTCGTCGCGCATACCGAGACCACGCTGGGACTGCGCCTCTTCGAGCGCGCGAAGGGCCGCCTCATTCCGACCGCCGAGGCGCAGGCGCTGTTTCGCGAAGTCGAGCAGGTCTATCAGTCGGCGCTGCGCGTCGATGAATTCGCGCGGGCGCTCGCGCTCGGCCCGGCAAGCCTGTTGCGTATCGCGTGCAGCCCGTCGCTCGCGCCGGCCGTCGTCGCGCCCGCCATCGTCGAACTGAAACGGCAGTTGCCGGGGCTCAGAGTCGACTGGCATACGACGCTCATGGCCGACATGCCGCTGGAAGTGCTGAGCAAGAGCGTCGAAGTGGCGGTGACCTCGCTGCCGATCGAGCACGAGCATCTTGAAGTCGTGCCGTTCATGCGCGGACGGATGGTATGCGTGCTGCCGCCGGATCACCCATTCGCCGCGCGCGAGAGAATCGCGCTCGCGGACCTGAAGGACGA
Organism: Caballeronia jiangsuensis; assembly: GCF_046030135.1. Classification (NCBI taxonomy): domain Bacteria; kingdom Pseudomonadati; phylum Pseudomonadota; class Betaproteobacteria; order Burkholderiales; family Burkholderiaceae; genus Caballeronia; species Caballeronia jiangsuensis. Next base: position 15,902 of record NZ_JAQQDB010000066.1, on the reverse strand, counting down.
ACCGATGATCCTGTTCAGGCGCGACATTCCGTTCGGCACCATGATCGCGCGGGCGTGCCAGCAGGCCGATGTCGAACTGACGTCGGCGGTCGACGTGACGCGCGCCGATCAGGCACTCGCGCTCGTGCGCGGCGGACTCGGGCTCGCCATCGTCGATGAATACGCGACCGGGGGGATCGACTGCATCGTGCGGCCGCTCGTCGAAGATCTGGAGATGGTATCGACGTTCGTCTATTCGAAGTTCTCGCCGCCGTCGAGAAGCGCGATGGTGCTGATGCAGGCGGTCTGGCGACGCGCCGACGAACTGGGCCGGCGGATTGGCAACATGCCGGGCGAATCGAGTTGAGCGGCACTGGTTTTGTAGCGCATGAGCGTTGTCGATTTACCCGCGAGTCGCTCGTCGTCTAGATGGACCGATCGAGTCCGTCGACATGGAGAACACATATGCGCAAGCTCATCGTTTCGGCTTTCATGAGTCTGGATGGCGTGATTCAGGCCCCCGGCGGCCCGACCGAAGATACCAGCGGCGAATTCCGTCTGGGTGGCTGGATCGTGCCTTATGCCGACGAAGCCATCGGCCAGCACGTGCAAAGCCTGCTCGCGCAGCCCTTCGATCTGCTGCTCGGGCGCCGTACTTACGACATCTTCGCGTCGCACTGGCCGCACGTTCCGGCCGATTCGAAGAGCCGCGCCATCGCCGACGTGTTCAACCGTGTCGCCAAGCACGTCGCCACGCATCGGCCCGATGATCTCGACTGGCAGCACAGTCACGCGCTGCAAGGCAGTCTCGCCGACGCGGTGCGCGGGCTTAAACAAGCGAATGGCGCCGATCTGCTGACGTTCGGAAGCGGCGACATGGTGCGTCAACTGCTCGCGGCCGGTCTCATCGACGAGCTTTGCCTTCTGATTTACCCCGTCATGCTGGGACGCGGCAAGCGCCTCTTCAGCGACGACGCGCTGGTATCCGCCTTCACGCTTGCGCATTCGACGCAGACGCCTGGCGGCGTGATCATCACTCGCTATATCCGCGACGGCGAAGTGCGCACGGGCGCGTTCTAATAAGGCGCACCGCTAAACCAATCCCGCTTGTGCTTAAATGTGCTTTCCGTTCAGCCACGGAGCACGTCCCGATGACGAGTACCTGGTTGCATAACCTTCCGTTATGGGAAATGACGCTCGTCGTTTTCGGCGTGGTCGGCATCGCGGGAGCGGCGATCCATGTCGTGGCTGGCCGGCTTGCGGCAAGCGCGCATCGGCGGTCGTTCATCGCGCTTTCTCCCGGCCTGCTTTCGCCGATCGGCGTCATCTTCGGCCTGCTCATCGCCTTCACCGCCGCCCAAGTCTGGAACGATACGTCGCAGGCCAACGCCGCGGTCGATACGGAAGCCGGCGCGCTTCGCTCCGTCGTCGTTCTGTCCGCGGTTTTCCCGGACGACGCGCAAGCGCAACTGCGCAAACTGGTGCGCGAATACATCGAATACACGGCGACGACCGAATGGACTTCGATGGCGCAAGGCGTGGTCACGCTGAAGATCAGCCCGCCCACGCTGAACCAAGCGATGCAGTTCGCGCTCTCGTTGCCGGCGAACACGCCCGGACAACAGACCGCACAGCACCAGGTGGCGGTGTCTCTCGAACAGGCGCTCGAAGCCCGTCGCCAGCGCATTCTGGTGAGCCGCTCCGAGGTCAGCGGCATCAAGTGGCTATGCCTTGGCATTCTCGCCGCCTGCCTCGTCTTCGCGATCGCGCTGATTCATGGCGAGAACCGTTTGACGTCCGCCATCGCGATCGGCTTGTTTTGCGCGTGCCTCGCGACCACCGTGTTGCTGATCCTTTCGCACGATCGCCCGTTCTCGGGCGCGATCGCCGTGTCGCCCGAACCGCTGTTGCAGGTCATCCCCGAGGATCGATGATTCCACTGACATCTTTCGCACGTTCGTTCGATCGACTATTTACTTGACATCTAAACTATCTAAACCTAAATTATCGATGTGAGAAGACAACGGTCGGAGAGCGAGCATGCGCATCGTCTGCATTGGCGGAGGCCCGGCGGGCCTGTATTTCGGGCTTTTGATGAAGCACCGCCACCCTGGCTACGACATCACCGTCGTCGAGCGCAACCGGCCGTATGACACGTTCGGCTGGGGCGTCGTGTTCTCCGACCAGACGCTCGGCAACCTGCGCGCGGCGGACCCGCAAAGCGCCGACGCCATCCTCGATGCGTTCAATCACTGGGACGATATCGAAGTGCATATCGGCGGCCGCACGATCCGCTCGTCGGGTCATGGCTTCTGTGGCATCGGCCGCAAACGTCTGCTGAACATTCTGCAAGCGCGTTGCGAAGAACTCGGCGTGAAGCTCGTGTTCGAAACGCATGTCGTGAACGACGACGAATACGACGCCGACCTCATCATCGCGAGCGACGGCGCGAATAGCGCGGTCCGGCAGAAATACGCATCGACCTATCAGCCCGACATCGATATGCGCGATTGCCGCTTCGTGTGGCTCGGCACGAACAAGTGCTTCGAGGCCTTCACGTTCGCATTCGAAAAGACCGAATGGGGCTGGTTCCAGGCGCATGCCTATCGTTTCGACGACAACACATCGACGTTCATCGTCGAAGCACCCGAGCGCGTATGGCGCGCGGCCGGCCTCGCCGACATGAGCAAGGAAGACGGCATCGCATTCTGTGAAAAGCTCTTCGCGAAGTATCTCGACGGCCACGCGCTGATGTCGAACGCCACGCACTTGCGCGGCTCGGCGCAATGGATTCGCTTCCCGCGCGTCGTGAATCGCGAATGGGTGCATTGGCGCGATGGCGCGAACGGCAAGCGCACGCCTGTCGTGCTAATGGGCGATGCGGCGCATACCGCGCACTTCTCGATCGGTTCCGGCACGAAGCTCGCGCTCGAAGACGCGATCGAACTCGCGAACACCATCGATACCGCATTTGCAAAACAGAGCGGCGATCTCGAAGGCGCGCTCGCGCATTACACGCAGGTGCGCAGCGTCGATGTGCTGCGCATTCAGAACGCCGCACGCAATTCGACGGAATGGTTCGAGCATGTGGACCGTTACGCGGCCTTCGAACCGGAGCAGTTCGCGTACTCGCTGCTCACGCGCTCGCAGCGCATCTCGCATGAAAATCTACGCGAACGCGATGCGCGCTATCTCGCCGCATTCGAAGACTGGCTCGCCGCGCGTGCGGGTATCGAACGCGATGCACAGCAACGTTCCGTGCCGCCGATGTTCACGCCGTTCAAGCTGCGCGGCGTCACGCTGAAGAATCGCGTGGTCGTATCGCCGATGGCGCAGTACTCCGCCGTCGATGGCGTCGCGGGCGACTATCACCTGATGCATCTCGGCGCGCGCGCGATGGGCGGCGCCGCGCTCGTGATGACGGAGATGACGTGCGTGTCGCCCGAAGCGCGCATCACGCCGGGATGCCCCGGCATGTACGCGCCGGAGCATCTTGCCGCGTGGACGCGCATCGTCGATTTCGTGCACGCGCAATCGGATGCGAAGATCGGCATGCAGATCGGACATGCGGGCGCGAAGGCATCGACGCGCGTGAGTTGGGAAGGCATCGATCAGCCGCTTGAAGATGGCAACTGGCCGCTCGTGTCCGCTTCGCCGCAACAGTATCTGCAAGGCGTGAGCCAATGGTCGCGCGAGGCGTCGCAGGAAGAACTGCGCGAGATCGAAGCGCAATTCGTGCGCGCCACCGAGATGGCGGCGCAAGCGGGCTTCGACTGGCTCGAATTGCACTGCGCGCACGGCTATTTCCTGTCGAGCTTCCTCTCGCCGCTGACGAACCAGCGCGCCGACCAATACGGCGGCTCGCTCGAAAATCGTCTGCGCTATCCGCTCGAAGTATTCGCGGCGATGCGCGCGGCATGGCCGCAAGACAAGCCGATGTCCGTTCGCATTTCCGCGCACGACTGGGTCGATGGCGGCACGACGCCCGACGATGCAGTCGAGATCGCACGCGCGTTCAAGGCGGCGGGCGCGGACATGATCGACGTGTCGTCGGGACAGGTCAGCAAGCAGGAAAAGCCCGTGTACGGCCGCATGTTCCAGACGCCGTTCGCCGATCGCATCCGTAACGAAGCGGGTATCGCGACGATCGCCGTCGGTGCGATATCGGAAGCGGATCACGTGAACAGCATCATCGCGGCGGGACGCGCGGATCTCTGCGCGGTGGCGCGTCCGCATCTCGCGAATCCATCGTGGACGCTGAACGAAGCCGCGAAGATCGGTTACTTCAATGTCGCGTGGCCGAAGCAGTATGCCGCCGCCAAATCGCAACTCGAACGCAATCTGGAACGCGAACGCGCGCTCGCCGCCGACAACGCGCGCCTTACGCCGCAAGAACGCGCGCAACGCGCCGAAGGAACGGTCTGATCATGACGGCTATCGCTGATAAACACGCGGTCATCACGGGCGGCGGCAGCGGCATCGGCGCATCGTGCGCGGAGGCGCTCGCACGGGCGGGCGCGCGCATCACGCTGATGGGCCGCGATCTCGCGCGCCTCGAAGCGCAACGCGACGCGATGCGCGCTCATGGCGATGTCGCGTGCGTGAGCGTTGATGTCACGAACGAAGCCGCCGTCGAAGAAGCGTTCTCTCGCGTCGGTGCCGTCGACATCCTCGTCAACAACGCGGGCCATGCGCAAGCCGCGCCCTTCACGCATACCGACGCCGCGCTCTGGCAACGCATGCTCGACGTGAACCTCACGGGCGTGTTTCTCTGCACGCGCGCCGTGCTGCCTTCGATGCTCGAACGCGGCTATGGCCGCATCGTGAATGTCGCGAGCACGGCGGGGCAAGTCGGCTATGCGTATGTCGCCGCGTATTGCGCGGCGAAGCACGGCGTCATCGGTCTCACGCGCGCGCTCGCGCTCGAAGTCGCGACCAAAGGCGTGACCGTCAACGCGGTGTGCCCCGGCTACACCGAAACAGAACTGCTGCGCGCATCGCTCGATCAGATCATGTCGAAGACCTCGCGCAGCGAACAGGACGCACGCGACGCGCTCGTGCGCCACAACCCGCAACGCCGTTTCGTGCAGCCGGAAGAAGTCGCCAACGCCGTGCTATGGCTGTGCGCACCCGGTTCCGACGCGATGAACGGCCAGTCCATTTCGGTATCAGGTGGAGAAGTCACGTGACCCAAGCCGCACGCAACAAGAAAGCGACCGCCGCGACCGAGCAGAAAACGCCGCGCAAGGGCATCGAGAAGCCGGCGGACAACGTCGTCGATCTGGAAATGAGCACGGGCGCCGACAGCCACATGGGACTGCGCCTGTGGCTGCGCATGCTCACGACGACGAACCTCGTGCAAGCCGAATTGCGCAAGCGCCTGCGCACGGAGTTCGATACGACCTTGCCGCGTTTCGATCTGATGGCGCAGCTCGAACGTCATCCGGAAGGGCTGAAGATGACCGAGCTATCGCGCCGCATGATGGTCACCGGCGGCAACGTGACAGGCATCACGGATCAGCTCGAAAAGGAAGGGCTCGTCTCGCGCTATACCGATCCGAACGATCGCCGCTCGACCAGCGTGCGCCTCACGCCGCAAGGCCGCACCGCATTCGACAAGATGGCGACCGCGCACGAGCAATGGGTCGTCGAAATGTTCGGCGGCCTCGAACTGAACGAGAAATCGCAGACGCATCAGCGGCTCGGCAAGCTCAAGCAGCATCTGATGAATACGCTAAAGGACTGAAGGAGACAGCGATGACCTCATCCGCCGCCGACGCGCTTCTCGCCGGCAACCGCACCACGCTCGCGGACTATCGCGCGACGCACTTCGGCTGGTCCGTGACCGACGGCGTCGCGACCATCATGCTGAACCGGCCCGAGCGGAAGAACCCGCTGACGTTCGAATCGTATGCGGAGTTGCGCGACCTGTTCCGACAGCTCGCCTATGCGACCGATGTGAAAGCCGTCGTGATTCACGGTGCGGGCGATAACTTCTGTTCCGGCGGCGACGTGCATGAAATCATCGCGCCGCTCATCGATCTGCCGATGCCCGAGTTGCTGCTCTTCACGCGCATGACCGGCGATCTCGTCAAGGCGATGCGGCATTGCCCGCAGCCGATCGTCGCCGCCGTCGATGGCGTCTGCGCGGGCGCGGGCGCGATCCTCGCGATGGCGTCCGACATGCGTCTTGGCACCGCGCGCAGCAAGCTCGCGTTCCTCTTCGCACGCGTCGGCCTCGCCGGTTGCGACATGGGCGCGTGCTCGATCCTGCCGCGCATCATCGGCCAGGGACGCGCGTCCGAACTGCTCTTCACGGGCCGCTCCGCGAGCGGCGACGAAGGCTATCAATGGGGCTTCTACAACCGGCTCTGCACGCCCGAAACCCTGCTCGACGAAGCCGCGAAGCTCGCATCCGAACTCGTCGCGGGCCCGACCTTCGCGCATGGCATCACGAAGAAGATGCTGCATCAGGAATGGAGCATGAGCATCGACGAGGCGATCGAATCGGAAGCGCAGGCGCAGGCCATCTGCATGAGCACGCGCGATTTCGAACGCGCCTATCGCGCATTCGCCGCGAAGACGCGGCCCGTGTTCGAAGGAGACTGAATGAACGTCGATCTGCACGGCGCGCTCGCGTGGCCCTTCTTCGATGAACGCCATCGCGAACTCGCGCGCAATCTCGATGCATGGGCAAACGCGCATCTGAAGCACGTCGATCACGCCGATACCGACGCGTCCTGCAAGCGCCTCGTGCGCATGCTGGGCGACGCGGGCTGGCTCAGGCATTGCATCGGCGGAACGCAATACGGCGCATCGAACGACACGATCGATACGCGCGCCGTGTGTCTGCTGCGCGAAACGCTCGCGAAGCACGACGGCCTCGCGGACTTCGCCTTCGCGATGCAGGGGCTCGGCTCCGGCGCGATCTCGCTCGCCGGCACCGACGAACAGAAGGCGCGCTATCTGCCGCGCGTCGCGAACGGCACGGCGTTGGCCGCGTTCGCGTTGTCCGAGCCGGAAGCAGGCTCGGATGTCGCGGCGATATCGCTCGATGCGCGCGTCGATGGCGACAGTTACGTGCTGAACGGCGACAAGACCTGGATCTCGAACGGCGGCATCGCGGATTTCTACGTGGTGTTCGCGCGCACCGGCGAAGCGCCGGGCGCTCGCGGCATCAGCGCGTTTATCGTCGATGCGGATACGCCGGGATTGCAGATCGCGGAACGCATCGACGTGATCGCGCCGCATCCGCTCGCGCGCCTGCATTTCGATAACGCACGCGTGCCGCGCAGCCAGATGCTCGGCGCGCCGGGCGAAGGCTTCAAGATCGCGATGCGCACGCTCGATATTTTCCGCACGTCCGTTGCGGCGGCGTCGCTGGGCTTTGCACGCCGCGCGATGCAGGAAGGCCTAGATCGCGCCGCGTCGCGCAAGATGTTCGGCCAGACGCTCGGCGATTTTCAACTGACGCAGGCCAAGCTCGCGCAGATGGCGCTGACCATCGACACGAGCGCGCTGCTCGTCTATCGCGCCGCGTGGCTGCGCGATCAGGGCGAAAGCGTCACGCGCGAAGCGGCCATGGCGAAGTGGCACGCGAGCGAAGGCGCGCAACAGGTCATCGACGCCGCCGTGCAGTTATGGGGCGGCCTCGGCGTGACACGCGGCATGGCGGTCGAATCGCTGTATCGCGAGATTCGCGCGTTGCGCATCTATGAGGGCGCGACGGAAGTGCAGCAACTGATCGTCGGACGAGACTTGCTGAAAGCGCATGGAGAACGTCAACGATGACACGCACCTTCGACATGCCGATGCGCATCCGCTTCGCGCATTGCGACCCGGCGGGCATCGTCTATTTTCCGCAATACCTCGTGATGACGAACGCGCTCGTCGAGGACTGGTTCAACGACGCGCTCGGCATCGACTATGCGCGGATGATCTCCGCGCGCCGCATCGGGCTGCCCATCGTCAAGCTCAATTGCGAGTTCTCGCGACCGAGCCGCATGGGTGAGACGGTGACGCTCACGCTTGCCGTCGATTCCGTCGGACAGCGCTCGATCCGTATCGATATCGTCTGTCATTGCGAGGGCGAAGTGCGTTTTCGCGCGAAGCAGGTTCTGGTCACGACATCGCTCGACGATGGCCGCTCGATCGACATTCCCGGCGATATTGCCCGCGCCATCGAACATTTCGCGCCGGGCACGAGCCGCGCATTGAACGAGGAGACACGCTCATGAAAAAGACCCTTCTGCCTTCGGGCTGGATCAAGCCGCGCGGCTACGCGAACGGCGTCGCGGTGCGCGGCACGCAGGTGTATATCGCCGGGCAGATCGGCTGGGACGAAGAGGCGCGCTTCGTCAGCCGCGAGTTCGGCGCGCAGGCCGTGCAGGCGCTGCGCAATGTCGTGGCCGTTCTGCGCGAAGCGGGCGGCCAGCCCGCGCATCTCGTGCGCATGACGTGGTATGTGACCGACAAGCGCGCCTATCTCGCGGCGGCGAAGGAAATCGGCGCGGCGTTTCGCGAGCTGATCGGCGACTACGACATCGCGATGAGCGCGGTGCAGGTCGTCGCGCTCATCGAAGACGACGCGCTGGTGGAAATCGAAGCAACGGCTGTCATCCCCGACTAAGCGGAGAGCACGATGGAACGGTCAGCACACGTCGATACATTCGCGCGCGATCATCTGCCGCCGCAGGAACAATGGCCGGTGTTCATGCTCGACAACGCGGATGTCGCCTATCCCGCCCGCTTCAATTGCGCGACCGAGTTGCTGGATCGCGCAATCGAACGCGGCTACGGCGATCGTCCCGCGATCTGGTCCGAGCGAAACGGCGAACCGCATGCGACGAGTTATCGCGAGTTGCGCGTGCTCGTGAATCGCAGCGCGCATGTGCTCGTCGATGAAATGGGCTTGCGTCCGGGCAACCGCGTGCTGCTGCGCGGGCCGAATACCTTGCAGATGGCGGTCGCGTTCTTCGCGGCGCTGAAGGCGGGTCTCGTCGTCGTGCCGACCATGCCGCTGCTGCGCGCGAAGGAACTGAAGCAGATCATCGACAAGGCGCATATTTCGGCGGCGTTATGCGATGGGCGCCTGACCGAAGAACTGAAGCGCTGCGAGACGAAGGGCGACGAGTTCCATTGCGAAGGACTCGCGCGGGTTCTCATGTTTCACGACGACGCGCCCGGTTCGCTCGAATCGCTCGCGGCGGCGATGCCCGATCAATTCGATGCCTGCGATACCGCCGCCGACGACGTGTGCCTCATCGCGTTCACGAGCGGCACCACGGGCGCGCCGAAGGGCTGCATGCACTTCCATCGCGATGTGCTTGCGATGTGCGATCTCTTCCCGCGACACATCCTTGAACCCACATCGGACGATGTGTTCTGCGGCACGCCGCCGCTCGCGTTCACGTTCGGGCTCGGCGGCCTGCTCTGCTTTCCGCTGCGCGTGGGCGCATCGACGGTATTGCTCGAAAAGCTCACGCCGGAAACGCTGCTGCGAACCGTCGAACGTTATCGCGCGACGATCATGTTCACCGCGCCGACCTTCTACCGGCAGATGGCGCCGCTCATCGCGGGCTTCGACGTGAAGAGCCTGAAGAAGACCGTGTCCGCGGGCGAAGCGCTGCCCGATTCGACACGCACGCTATGGCGCGAAGCGAGCGGCATCGAGATGACCGACGGCATCGGCGGCACGGAGATGATCCATATCTTCATTTCGTCGGCGGGCGCGGACGTGCGCGAGCATGCGATCGGACGCGCGGTGCCGGGCTACGTCGTGCAGGCCGTCGACGATGCAATGCAGCCCGTGCCGCCCAATACGCTCGGCAAGCTCGCGGTGCGCGGCCCGACGGGCTGCCGCTATCTCGCCGACGAGCGTCAGTCGAAGTTCGTGCGCGACGGCTGGAACCTGCCCGGCGATTCCGTCATGATCGATGAAGACGGCTACGTGTTCTATCAGGCGCGCGCCGACGACATGATCGTATCGGCGGGCTACAACATTTCCGGCCCGGAAGTGGAAAGCGTGCTGATGCAGCACGAAGCGGTTGCGGAATGCGGCGTGATCGGCGTGCCCGATGAAACGCGCGGGCAAGTGGTGAAGGCGTTCGTCGTGCTCAATCCAGGCTTCACGGGCGACGACGCGCTCGTCGCCGCATTGCAGGACTTCGTGAAGCGCACTGTCGCGCCTTATAAATATCCGCGCGTCGTGGCCTTTCTCACTGCGTTGCCGCGCACCGAAACGGGCAAGCTCAAACGCTTCGCGTTGCGCTCGATGTAGCGGGAAGGAAAGACGTTTGCTTGGTAGAGTACGGGTCATGCCCGCCGCGAGGCGGCTCGCCCACTCTTCCGAGCGAACAAGAAAAATGCTTCTTTCACGACGTTTCCTTGTTGTTTCTCTTTCTGCCGCGCTTGCCATCACCGCGCAAACCACGTCCGCCGCGAGCAAAACGCTCGTGTTCTGTTCCGAAGGCAGTCCCGCCGGCTTCGATTCCGCGCAGTACACCACCAGCACCGACTTCGATGCGGGCGCTCACGCCGTCTATGACCAGCTCGTCGAATTCAAACGCGGCACGCTCGATCTCGTGCCCGGTCTTGCGGAGAAGTGGGACGAAGCGCCGGATGCGAAGACCTTCACGTTTCATCTCCGGCACGGCGTGAAATTTCAATCGACATCGTGGTTCAAGCCCACGCGCGACTTCAATGCGGACGATGTCGTGTTCACGTTCAAGCGCATGATCGATCCGAACGATCCGTTTCAGAAGGCGCATCCGGTCAGCTTTCCGTATCTGACCGATCTCGGCTATGACAAGAACATCGCGTCCGTGGAGAAGCTCGACGACTACACCGTGCGGTTCACGCTCAAGACGGCGGATGTCGTATTCGTGCGCAACATCGCAATGGAATTCGCGTCGATCGTATCGGCGGAATATGCCGCGCAATTGCTCAAGCAGAACAAGCCCGAGGACCTCAATCAGAAACCGGTGGGCACGGGCGCGTTCGTATTCCGCGACTATCAGAAGGATGCGACGATCCGCTACGACGCGAATCCGACATACTGGAACCGGAAGGACGTGCATATCGACAAACTCGTCTTCTCGATCACACCGGATGCCGCCGTGCGCCAGCAAAAGCTGTCGAGCGGCGAATGCCAGGTGACGTCGTTTCCGCGCCCCGCCGATATCGGCGCTTCGAAGCAGAACCCGAAGCTCACGGTGCTGTCGGGTGTCGGCTTCAATGTCGCGTACGTGGGCTACAACACGACGCACAAGCCGCTCGACAACGTGAACGTGCGCCGCGCGCTCGACATGGCCATCGACAAGCAGGCGATCATCAAGACCGTCTACGAAGGCGCGGCCACGATGGCGACCAACCCGATGCCGCCATCGCAATGGTCCTATAACAAGGCGTTGAAGGACGCGCCGCGCGATCCTGCGAAGGCGAAGGAACTGCTGAAGGAAGCGGGCTTTCCGAACGGCTTCACCATCACGCTATGGGCGATGCCCGTGCAGCGCGGCTATAACCCGAACGCGCGTCTGATGGCGCAACTGATTCAATCGGACTGGGCGAAGATCGGCGTGAAGGCGAATATCGTCACGTACGAATGGGCCGAGTACAACAAGCGCGCGAAGACGAACGGCGAGCACGACGCGATTCTTTACGGCTGGCTCGGCGATAACGGCGATCCCGACAACTGGCTCGGCACCACGCTCGGTTGCGATGCGGTCCACGGAAGCAACATGGCGAAGTGGTGCAACAAGCAGTTCGACGATCTGCTCGCGAAAGCGCGCCTCGTCACCGATCAGAACGCGCGCACGAAGCTCTATGAAGAAGCGCAAGTGGTCTTCAAGGATCAGGTGCCGTACACGCCGCTCGCGCACGCCAACATCTTCCAGCCGATCTCGAAGCGTGTGCACGGCTATCTGATCAGCCCGCTCGGCGGACATCGCTTCGACGGCATCACGCTCGACTGATCAGCCTCCGCGAAACCACGCATCGATGCTGTCGCGCTCTTCGCGCTTGCCCGACTGCGTCTTGTACGCGTCGCCGCCACCGACCGCACTGGTGGCGGCATCCGGCATATCGTGCATATCGTGCGTGCCGTTCTTCGCGTGCGTCACATGAACGGCCGTCGTGCCGTGAGATACCGGCGTGACCTTGCCGGAATCGTCCGCGAACGCGGGCACGGCTGACAGCGCCGCGCTCGCAGCGAGAAGAATGCTGATGGTCTTCGCTCTCATGGCAATCCCCGTGAATGTGTCGATAAAAAGAGGCGCGATCGATCAACACGGTTCCCGGAATCGAATCATCGTGCCGAAAGCATCGCGCCCGCCTGATCCATTGCATGGCCTGTGCCAATGACGATGGACGCATCGCTCCAATCCGCTCAAAGGCCCGTAAATAAAGGCGTTCCGCCTGACGCTCGATAGCCGTCGAAGCGCGCGCATGTCGGATGACGGCCAACGCTTGGCGCCTGCCCTGTGCGACGCAATCCGACAGCACGAACGCGCGTGTGTCGTTTTCTGCCGTGTTCCGGACGCGTGAGCGAAGGCATGCGCGCGCCCCGATCCGCACACTCTGGAAACATCATGCCGAGGGCCGCGTGCCTCATCGGCGGCCTTCTGCGCGACCACACCGCAGTCCTTCGTGTTCGCCTTGAAAATCAGGAGTGAGACAATTGAGCCCCTCGCACGAGCGCAATGCCCGCAGCAAATCGTCACCGCATCTCACGCTGGGCGATATCACCGTCGTCGATCACGCGCTGCTCAAACGTGCCGTGGGCGCGATGGCGCTCGGCAATGCGATGGAATGGTTCGACTTCGGCGTCTATAGCTATATCGCCGTCGTGCTGGGCAAAGTATTTTTTCCGTCGAGCAGTCCTTCCGCGCAATTGATCGCGACCTTCGGCACGTTTGCCGCGGCGTTCCTCGTGCGCCCGATCGGCGGCATGGTGTTCGGCCCGCTCGGCGACCGCATCGGCCGCCAGCGCGTGCTCGCCATGACGATGATCATGATGGCGGCCGGCACGTTCTGTATCGGCCTGATTCCGAGCTATCACTCGATAGGCATTCTCGCGCCCGTGCTCCTGCTCGTCGCGCGTCTCGTGCAGGGCTTCTCCACAGGCGGCGAGTACGGCGGCGCGGCCACATTCATCGCCGAATTCTCGACCGATGCGCGGCGCGGCTTCTACGGCAGCTTTCTCGAAGTCGGCACGCTCGCGGGCTATATCCTCGGCGCGGGCACGGTTGCGCTGCTGACGGCAATGCTTTCGCACGACGCGCTGTTGTCATGGGGCTGGCGCGTACCCTTCATGATCGCGGGCCCGCTGGGTCTCGTGGGCCTTTATATTCGGATGAAGCTCGAAGAAACGCCGGCGTTCAAGAAGGAAGCCGAGACACGCGAGGCGCATGAACGCTCGCGACCGAAGCAAAGCTTCACCGAGCTTCTCTCGCAGCAGTTCAGGCCGATGATGCAATGCGTCGGGCTCGTGCTGATCTTCAACGTCACCGACTATATGGCGCTGTCGTATCTGCCGAGCTTTCTGTCGGCGACACTGCATTTCGACGAAACGCACGGGCTCTTTCTCGTGCTGCTCGTGATGGTGCTGATGATCCCGATGACGCTCTTCGCGGGCCATCTCTCCGACCTGATCGGCCGCAAGCCGGTGATGCTCGTCGGCTGCATCGGGCTTTTCGCGCTGTCGATTCCCGCGCTTCTGCTGGTGCGCACGGGCGCGCTGCTGCCGGTGTTCCTCGGCCTGCTGATACTCGGGGCGTTGCTTTCCACCTTCACGGGCGTGATGCCTTCTGCGCTGCCCGCGCTCTTTCCGACGCGCATTCGTTACGGTGCGCTCGCGATCGGCTTCAATGTGTCGGTGTCCCTGTTCGGCGGCACGACGCCGCTCGTCACGGCATGGCTCGTCGATGCGACCGGCAATCTGATGATGCCCGCGTATTACCTGATGGCGGCATCGGTGATCGGCGTGGTGTCCGTGCTCGCGTTGCGCGAGACGGCGCGTCAGCCCTTGCTCGGCTCGGGGCCGTGCGTCGCCACGAAGGCGGAAGCGCTCGCCCTCACGCGCAAGAAGCTGAAGGTCGTTCAATCGGGCAGGCGCGAGCGCGAGGTCGTCCCGCAAAAGAAGCGCGCGTGAACGCCTCTGCATTCATGCCGCAAGCGCGTTTCTCAACGCTTCGAGAAACCTGACGTAAGCGGTCGCGCCGGGGTCCGCGTGCCCGATGCTGCGCTCCTGCACCCACGCCGCGCGGCCCTTTTTCGATTGCAGCGTGGCCGTCGCGCTGACTTGTTCGCTGGCCTTTGCGATCATCGCGTCGAGCGTGTCCGTCGCGCTGCCTTGCGATGCGGCCAGCACATCGAGACTCGGCACGAGCGCATCGAGCACGGTCTTGTCGCCGACCTGACTCTTGCCGCGCTCGATGATGCGCGCCGCCACCGCCTGGCCGATCGCGAGCGCTTCGTCGCGCCCGATCGCGTCCTTGTCCTTCACCGTCTTCGCGGCGGCGAGCAGACCGCCGCCGACGAGCGCCGCGAACGTCGAGGGATTCGCCGTCGAAAACGCCTTGGCGGCGGCCAGCATGATTTCGTTGAGCGTTGCTTCTTCGGGCAGCGCGCCCAATGCCTTCACGACCGCCGCCGATCCCGACTGCACCGTGATCCCGAGATCGCCATCGCCGAGCGCCGCGTCGAGATCGCGCAGTTCATCGGCATGCGCGGGAAGCGCGCCGAGCGCGCGCGTGAGGATGTCCCGCAGTTCCTTGCTGGTTACGCTCATCGCATGCTCCTTTCAGGACTCGGTGCCGTCGCGGAAGAACGGCGAATGCGCGGGCGCTTCGAGCAGCGCTTCGAGTTCGTCGTCGAGCAGCATGACCGTGATCGATGCACCCGCCATTTCGAGACTCGTCACGTATTCGCCGACATACGAGCGCGCGATCTTCAGCCCTTCGTCGGCGATGAGCTTTGCCGAACGTCGATACAGCAGATAGAGCTCTTCGAGCGGCGTCGCGCCCAGGCCGTTGACGAGCAGCGCGACGCGTGAACCTTTCGGCGCGGCGAGATCGCCGATGATTTGTCCGGTGAGACGTTCGGCGATAGCATCGGCGGATTCGAGCTTGCCGCGATGCGTGCCCGGCTCGCCGTGAATGCCGATCCCGATCTCCATCTCGCCTTCGGGCAGCGTGAACGTGGGCTTGCCGGCTGCGGGCAGTATCGTGGGCGAGAGGCCGACGCCCATCGTGCGGCAGTTCGCGTTGGCCTTGGCGCAGATGCGCGCGACATCGTCGAGCGAATCGCCGCGTTCGGCGGCCGCGCCCGCGCATTTGAAGGCGAACACCATGCCGGCGACGCCGCGCCGGTCGTCCGCGCGGTCTTTCGGTGCGGAGGCGACATCGTCGGTGAGCACGACCGTTTTTATGTCGATGCCTTCGGCTTCCGCGAGGTCCGCTGCGAGGTCGAAGTTGAGCACGTCGCCGCCGTAGTTGCCATAGACGTAGAGCACGCCGGAGCCGCCGTTCACGGCTTTCGTCGCTTCGAAGATCTGCTCCGACGATGGCGATGAGAATACGTTGCCAACCGCTACGCCGCCACATAGGCCCTCGCCTACGTAGCCGAGGAAGCCCGGCATGTGGCCCGAGCCGCCGCCGGTGATGATGCCTACGCGGCCCGGTTTTGGAGCGTCGGCGCGGACCAGCGCGCGGTGGTCTTCAGTCGCGGGTTTGATCCATTGCGGATGGGCAAGGAGGAGCGATTCGATGATCTCATCGACGAAGGATTCTGGGTGGTTGATGATTTTTTTCATGGTGTTCTGCGGCTCCTGTGTTTTGTTGGTTCGCTTGCGGTTTCGTGGAATCCTGCTTTCGTGTCGGTCTATTAGCACTGCCCCTCCCCGGGGCGGGGGTCACTTTCTTTGC
>NZ_JAQQDB010000065.1:0-28805 GCF_046030135.1 Caballeronia jiangsuensis | reverse complement strand
AAGCTTAAGAATTCATGAACTTAATTCTGCAACAGCTTCTTAGGCGAGTGCCACTTCCGGCTGGCAAGCATGGCCAAACTGCGTGTGACCGCGGGCTTAAACGAGCTGCTTTCTTTGGTTACTTTCTTTGCAGCAGCAAAGAAAGTGACTGCCGCCCCGCACAGGGGCAGTGCTAATAAACCAACACGAAATCGGGATCCATCGAAACCCCAAAGCACCTCCCCCCACAGACGTTAAAATCCACCACATCCCTCCCGCTCGTCGCTTTTCTCAATGCCATCACCACGCGCATCGTCCACGCATCTCGTCCTCATTCCAAGCTACGACCCTGGCGAGAAAGTCGACGAAACCGTGCGCGGCGCGCGGGAACAGTGGAACCCGGTATGGGTCGTCGTCGATGGCAGCACCGACGGCAGCGCCGAGCGCCTGCTGAACATGGCCAAAACCGACCCGGGCCTGCACGTAATCGTATTGCCCGAGAACCGCGGCAAAGGCGCGGCGATTCTCGCGGGCATCGACGAAGCCGCGAAACTCGGCTTCACTCACGCACTGACGATGGACTCCGACGGCCAGCATCCCGCCGCGCTGATCGGCGCTTTCATGCAAACGTCGATGCGCGCGCCCGACGCGATGATCCTCGGCCGCCCGACATTCGACGCAAGCGCGCCGCAACTGCGCGTTCAGGGCCGGCGCATCTCGAACGGCTGGGCGAATCTGGAGACGCTCTGGATGGGCATCGGCGATTCGCTGTACGGCTTTCGCGTCTATCCGATCGCACCGCTCGCCGCGCTGATGCGCAAAGCCACCTGGATGCGCCGTTTCGACTTCGATCCCGAAGCAGTGGTGCGCCTCTGCTGGCGCGGCGTGCGCCCGATCAACCTCGACGCCCCTGTGCGCTATTTCAAACCGGAAGAGGGCGGCGTCTCGCATTTCCGCTATGGCCGCGACAACGCGCTGCTCACATGGATGCACGCGCGGCTTCTTTTCGGCTTCGTGCTGCGCTTGCCCTTGCTCATCGCGAGACGCCTGTCCGGGCGATGATCAGCGCGGATCGCTGACCGTCGAGTTCATCGTCACGCCCGCGATCACCGTATTCTTCAACACGATGTCGTGCACGTTGTACGCGTAGATCGGGCCCGGCGTCGTCGCGGTGGCGGGACCGGCCGCGACCGGCGTGCCGAAATCGCAATCCGTGATCGTCACGCCGGTGATCGCGGGAATCGCGGGCGTCGGCGCGGGTCCGTTGTAATCGAACGCGACCGGGCCTTGCGCGACGATCGCCTGAAAGCACGAACCGGTCACGCCGTTCAGCGACACATTGCTCGCCTTCACGTTCGAGATATTCACGTTCTGCACGAGCGCGGGCCGCGTGCGGATCGCGTCCTTCGACGGCTGATAGTCGCAGTCGAACGTGATGATGCCGCCCTGCGCCGCCGATGGATTCGCCGCCGCCGCCGTCGCCACGCCGAGCGGCACCGTCGCGTTGATCGGGCTGCCCGCGAGCAGGCTGCTGCCGTAGCCGGAAGGCGTGAGGCTCACGCCGTTGGGCAGCGTCACGTTGTCCACGTAGAAATCCTTCACGAAGCCGCCGCGATTCATGTTCGTCTTGATGCGAATCGCGATGTTCAGCGAATTCGTCGCCCAGAATTTGTTGAGCATTTGCAAATTGCGCGCATAGATCTGCTGCACGCCGCCGCCCATCTCGCTGCCGAGCGTGATGCCGCCGTGGCCGCTGTTCATCGTGCAATTCTGGATGACGTGGTTTTGCGCCGGGCCGTATTGCGTGTCGAGATCCTTGCCCGACTTGATCGCGATGCAGTCGTCGCCAGTGTTGAACGTGACGTTCTCGCATAGCACCATGTCGCAGGCGTCGGGATCGAAACCGTCGTTGTTCGGGCCGATGCTGTCCACGGTCACGCTGCGCATCACGACGTTCTGGCAATCGGTCGGATGGTGCTGCCAGAACGGCGTGTTGTTCGTGCGATAACTTTCCATCAGCACATTCGTGCAGCCGATGAATTCCACCATGCAGGGCCGCAGGTAATGGCCGATGCCGAAGATGCGCTTCTCGATTGCGACGCCCGCCTCCGATAGCGCGGGCAGATAGTTCTGGTCCTGCTGCCAGGGCGTGGCGGGATCGGTGAGTTTGGCATAGAGCGCATCGGGGATGCCGGGCACGGCGGTTTTCAGATCGACGTTGTTCGCGTTGCTCGATGCCTGCGAAGGCGTCGACGAATTCACGCAGCCGTAGACGCCGTTGTTGCCTTTCCATGTCCACCAGCACGTCGCGGTGTTGCCGCTGCCGGCGAAGGGCGTCATCGCCTGACCGTTGAGCACCGAAGTATCGCCTTCGCCCGTGACCGCGATGTTCTTCTGGTTGCGCGCGTAGACCGGCGGGCCGTAGTTGAGGCAGTCGTTCGCCTGCCAGCGGCTGTAGAACAGCTTGCCGTTCGGGCCGCAGTCGATCGGACCGTCCTTCGCGTAGTCGGCCGGATTCGGGCTGAAATAGACCGTGCAGTTCGCTGACAGATGGAAGTCGACGTTGGACAGCAGCACGATCGGGCCGGCGCAATACCACGCGCCCGCCGGCACGACGACATGGCCGCCGCCGGCCGCGTTGCACGCCGCGATGGCCGCGAGAAACGCCGGACGCGAGTCGAAGGAGCCGGACGCGTTGGTCTGATCGGCGCCCGTGCTCAACGGCGATTTCGTCGGATCGGTGTACGGATTCGCCGCCGCGACGACCGCGCAGGGCTTCGCGCCGTAATCGGTGACGAGGAACTGGCGGCTCGGAAACATCGACGTCGATACGCTTTGCAGCGCGTTCACGATCTGCGTCGCCGAACCGGACGCGCCCCAGATCGGGTCCGGTGCGGCGGGCGGCGGCGTCGAACCGGAGCCTGAATTCGAGTCGTCGTGGCCGCCGCAGCCCGCGAGCGTGCCGAGCGCGCCCATCGCACCGATGAGCGGCGCGCCCGCCGAAATGCCCGCGAATTTAACGAACGTACGGCGCGCGACGGATCGCACCGCCGATGCATGTTTCGGTTGCTTCATGAAAGTCTCCTCGATGCGGATTTTTGGGCGCGCGCGAAGCGCACGGACGCACGGCGCGGCGTCCGGTCTGAGATTCGAAGGGAAGGGCGAAGCGGGCGTCAGCCGGAAGGCTGCGAGGGAGAAAACAAACGATGTCGTACAACATCAGCGCGGCGGGGCATGGCGTCTCCAGCGATGTCCGGTGCGCGCGTGGGGCCGCGCGTCATGGAGCATGACGTTAGCGGAGATCGCTATACAACGTCAAGCGGGGCTAACGTGTAGTCCACGTTTGATATGAGACGTCGTATGTTAAGTCGCCTTTTTGAGGACGAGACGCGCTTCCAGCCCGCCGCCTTCGCGATGATGCAGCGTGAGCGACGCGTCCATCGCGAGCGTGAGTTGCCGCGCGATGGCAAGCCCCAGACCCGTGCCGCCGGTCTGCCGGTTGCGCGAGCCTTCCAGCCGCACGAACGGCTCGAACACCGCCTCCAGCGATTCGTCGGGAATGCCCGGACCGCGATCGAGCACGGCGATGACGGCGCGGCCATCGTCCCGGGTGGCGACTTCGATCTCCGCCGCGCCGGAATACTTGATCGCGTTATCGACGAGATTGCCCACGACGCGCTTCAACGCCTGCGGAGGCGCCATCAGCGCGCCGGCGATATTGCCGCGCAAGGTCACCGATTGCCCGGCATCGAGATAGTCATCGACGATGCTCTCGAACAGCGCATCCGGATCGATGCGGCGCGGCGCTTCGTTCGTGCCGTGCAGCGTGCGCGCGTAGGTGACGCCTTCCTTCACGAGCGACTCCATTTCCTTCAGGTCCTGTTGAAGCTTCGCGCCGGCGGCCTCGTCGTCCATCACGTCCACGCGCAGACGCATGCGCGTGATCGGCGTCTGCAGGTCGTGCGTGATCGCCGCGAGAATCTGCATGCGCTGGGTCATGTACGTCGAGACGCGGTCCTGCATCGCGTTGAACGCCTTCGCGGCGCGCGCGACTTCCTCCGGCCCGGATTCGGGCAGTCGCTCGGCCTTGAGATCGGGACCGAGCGTATCGGCGGCATTGGCGAGGCGCTTGAGCGGGCCCGTCGCGAGGCGCACCGCGAGCCAGCAGCACCCGCCGAGCACGATCAGTTGCAGCACCAGCACCAGCGGCAGCCAGCCGGACAGCGGCGTGCCGACCATCGGACGCATGTCGATGGTGAGCGGCGAGCCGTCCGACAGCCGCAGATGCACCTGGAAGCGTTCCTTGTCGCCCGGCACGGCGTTGACCGTCAGCGGATAGCGCTTGCCGATGCCTTCGCCGATGGACCGCGCAAAGCGCTCCGACAGCGCGGCATCCAGCGGCGCGCCCGTCTCGCCGGGTCCGAGAATGAACGTGTAGCTGCGGCGCGCTAGACGCGGCAGCCACGCGGCGCGCTCGTCCGGCGGCAGATGATCGAGCAGCGCGACCGAGCTCGCCACTTCGCGCTCGACGTAGCCCACCATCATGTGGGTCATCGAATCGTCGCGTTCGCGCATCGTCAGAAGGAACGAGAAGGTCTGCGCGAGCGCCAGTCCGACGACGAGAATCAGCGCGAGCCGCGCGAACAGCGTGCGCGGCCAGTGCAACAGGGAAGCGGGCGTTACCGTGCTCATTGAGAAGACTCGATCGGTTTGACCTCGGCCGAAAACACATAGCCCTCGCTGCGCAGCGTCTTGATGTAGCGCGGCTCGCGGGCGGTGTCGCGCAGACGCTGGCGCAGTCGCGACACGAGCAGGTCGATGGAGCGGTCGAACGCATCGGCCTGGCGTCCTTGCGTCAGGTTCAGGAGTTGATCGCGCGTGAGCACGCGCTGCGCGTTGTCGAGAAACACGCGCAGCAGCCGGTATTCCGCACCGGACAGCGCGACCATCGTGCCTTCGGCATCGAGCAGATGACGCGCGGTCGTGTCGAGCCGCCAGTCGCCGAATGCGAGCATCGGCGCGGATTCGCTCACTTCCATTCCCGGCGGCAACATGCGCGTGCGGCGCAGCACCGAGCGGATGCGCGCGAGCAGCTCGCGCACGGCGAAGGGTTTCGGCAGGTAATCGTCGGCGCCCATTTCGAGACCGAGAATGCGATCGGCTTCCTCGTTGCGCGCGGTGAGCATCAGCACCGGCACGTCGCGGTACTTGCCCGCGCGCAGCTCGCGGCACAGCACGAGACCGTCTTCGCCGGGCAGCATCAGATCGAGCACGATCAGATCCGGCGCGCCTTGCTGCTCGAGCACTGCGCGCATCTGCCGGCCGTTCGCCGCGAGCGACACGCGCATGCCGTTCTTTTCGAGGTAGGTGGCGAGCAGTTCGCGAATGCCGCGATCGTCGTCGACGATCAAAACGTGATCAGTGGTTTCCATCGATGGATCGTTGTCGTTGACGCTTGAGTTGCACCCGGCTCGGGCTGACCAGCAGACACTGAACCGGATGGGCCATTTCCGTCGCGATACCGCCTACGAGAAAGGCGAGAACCGCCAGCATGCGTTTCATTCGAAGCTCCCGCTGATGATGCGATGTCTGCGTTATAGCGCGCTTCGGCGGAAGTTTTGTATCGCAGTGTATCCCGCATGTCGCACGATACATAACATTGCGCAGCGCGCCTTATTCCGACACAAGCGGGATACGCGCGAGCAGTCCAATGCGGTCATGCCGATGAATACGTCGGCCTGCCGGGGCCAAAGGCTCATATCGAGCCACCCCGTTTTTTTACCGCATTCAGAGGACTTCCACATGCTCGCCGCCATCAAGAACGCTGCCGCGTGCGCCGGACTGGCCGCCTGCGCGGCCATCACGCCCGTGCACGCCGCCGCGCCCGCAAGCGCCAACACGCATTCCAACGCCGCGCCGGAATTCGCCGGCATCGACACATGGCTCAACAGCGCGCCGCTCACGCTCGCGCAATTGCGCGGCAAGGTCGTGCTCGTCGATTTCTGGACCTTCGCGTGCGGCAACTGCGTCAACACGCTGCCGTCCGTGAAGTCGTGGCATCAGAAGTATGCGGACAAAGGGCTTGTCGTCATCGGCGTGCATACGCCCGAGTTTCCGTTCGAGCAGGACACGAACAATGTGAAGCGCGCGATCGAGCGCTTCGGCATCACGTATCCCGTCGCGCAGGACAACCGCTATGCGACCTGGGCCGCGTACGGCAATCAGTACTGGCCGGCGTTCTATCTGATCGACAAGCACGGGCAGGTGGCCTACACGCACGTCGGCGAGGGCGATTACGCGCAGACCGAAGCGGCCATCCAGAAGCTGCTGGCCGAGCGCTAAGCCGGGTTTCGTATCGCAATGTATCTGGAACGTGCGCGATACAAAACATTGCACAAGACCCGCGTCCCGGACACAAGCCAGATACCTGCGGGGCTTCAAATACACACAACGACGGCTCACGAGTGAAACGCAAGACGAACACCGCGAAGCCCGAGTGCCGTAACTCATACAACCGACCGATTGATCCGCCAAGGAGAAACACCATGAAATCCACGATCGTTGCTTTCGCTCTCGTCGCCAGCGCTGTTGCAGGTGTTGCTCATGCCGCCGTGCCGGCCAACCCGGTGAACGTGCAGAGCCAGCAAACCGTTGCGAGCCAGAACAATGCGGGCAAGACCCGCGCCGAAGTGAAGCGCGAACTGGTTCAGGCACAGCGCGATGGTCAGATCGCCGCGCTGCGCAGCCTGTATCAAGGTAGCTGATGCGTTATTACCAAATATCGACCGACATTACTCATAGAGACCCAATCATGATCAAGCAATTCGTCACCGCCGCAGTCATCGCCGTCAGCGCCGTCGCCGCCGGTTCCGCCTTCGCCAGCAGCGGCTACGGCCCCGCGCCGCACTATGACCCGCTCGCAGGCGCGCCCGCCTCGCAACGCGGCGTGAGCGTGCAGACCATCGCCAATGAAAGCGCCGCAATGCCGATGCAGGCGTACGGCGGCATGACCGACACGATCTCGCAATCGGGCACGCGCGGCACGTCGACGAACGACGTGGCCAGACTCTTCGCGCATCACTAAGCCAATCAACTTTTGAACACACAGAGGAACCCATCATGACCCAGATCGACACCGTCCTGTACACCGGCAAAACGCACGTCGTCGGAGGCCGCGAAGGCCATGCGAAGAGCACCGATGGCCGTCTCGACGTGAAACTCTCGCCGCCCGGATCGACGGGCGCGGGCACCAATCCCGAGCAGATGCTCGCCGCGGGCTGGTCCGCGTGTTTCATCGGCGCGATGGGAAAGGCCGCCGCGAAACTGAAGGTCCGCCTGCCCGCCGATACCGCCGTCGATGCGGAAGTGGATCTCGGCATGGCGGGCGAAGCGTACCTGCTGCGCGCGCGGCTGAACGTGACCCTGCCGGGCATCGAGCGCGCGGTGGCCGAGGAAATCGCCAACCTGGCGCATCAGACCTGCCCGTACTCGAAGGCGCTCAAGAGCAACATCGACGTGACGATCACGGTGGTCTGACGCGTTTCACCGGCGCGCTTGGGCGATTGGGTCCGGTAGACTTGGCGCTTCATCGATCAAGCGAAGCACCGAGCCGACATGGACCGAATCGACGCGATGAAGGTTTTCATCGCCACGCTGGACGAGGGCAGTCTGGCGGGCGCGGGGCGGCGGCTCGGCCGCTCGCCCGCCGCCGTGAGCCGGGCGATCGCCTTTCTCGAAGAGCACACCGGCACCGCGCTGCTCCATCGCACGACGCGCACCATCAAGCTGTCCGAAGCCGGCGAACGTTACGCCGCCGCGTGCCGCCGCATCCTCATCGATCTCGAAGAAGCCGACTTGCTGATCGCGCACGAGCGTTCCGCGCCGCGCGGCCTGCTGACGATCACCGCGCCCGTCGCCGCGGGCGAAGACTTCCTGCGTCCGATGCTCGACGATTTCATCGCGCGCTTTCCCGCCGTTTCCGTGCGCCTGCAAATGCTCGACCGGCCCGTGAGCCTGATCGACGAAGGCATCGATGTGGCGCTGCGCATCGCGCATCTGTCGGACTCGACGCTGATCGCGATTCCCGTGGGCGAAGTGCGGCGCGTCGTGGCCGCGTCGCCGCGCTATCTCGCGAAGCATCCGCGCATCGGACAGCCCGCCGATCTCGCGCAGCATCAGATCATCTCGATGACGCACTTCGGCCTCGATTCGTGGAGCTTTCCGACTTCCGGCGGTTCGACGATTCCGCAAGTCGTGCAGTTCGCGCCGCGCTTCATCGTCAACACGGTGCGGGCGGCCGTGGCATCCGCCGTCGACGGGCACGGGCTCACGCGGCTCTTTTCGTATCACGTCGCGAAGGAAGTGAAGGACAAGACGCTGCAGATCGTGCTGCCCGACAGCGAGCATGCGCCGTTGCCGGTGCATCTGCTGACGCCGCACGGAAGGCTTTCGGTGCCGAAGGTGCGGGCATTCGTCGATTTCGCGACCCCGCGTCTGCGGCGTCACTTCAAGCAATCGCAACTCGATTCAACCGCATAACGGAAGATTATCTTCCGATCGGCGTCGATTCTCTCTTGATGCGATCGAATATAGACTGGCCTTCATGAAAGGGCGCGCAGAGCGCGCCCGAAGCCGTAGTGGAGGCACTATGCGATACGCAGTCTTGAACCAGCCGGAACGCGGGTCGTTTCAGCTTTGGCGCGGCATGCTGGCCGGCGCCAGCGCGAGTCTGATCGGCATCGGGCTTGCACGGTTCGCCTATACGCCGCTCCTGCCGGCGATCATCGGCGCGCACTGGTTTCCGGCATCGACGGCGGCGTATCTCGGCGCGGCCAATCTCGGCGGTTATCTCGCGGGCGCGCTCGCGGCGGGCTGGCTCGCGCGCCACGCACGCGCCGCGACGGTCCTGCGCGCGATGATGGTTCTCGCCACCGTGGCGTTCGTCGCGTGCGCGTTTCCCGTTTCGTTTCTGTGGTTCTTCGTGTGGCGGTTCCTGTCGGGCATTTCAGGCGGCGCGTTGATGGTGCTCGCCGCCCCGACGATCATCGCGCATGTTGCGCCGTCGCGTCGCGGATTCGCGAGCGGCGCGATTTTCACCGGCATCGGGCTCGGCATCGCGGCATCGGGGACGATCGTGCCGTTGCTGCTTCGGCAAGGCCTCACGCAGACCTGGCTCGGGCTCGCGGTGGTGTCGTCGTTGCTGACGATCGTCGCGTGGCACGGATGGCCGTCGCAGGATGCGCCCGCGCCTGCGCAAGAGACGCCACACAGACACGCGAAGGCGCCGTCGCCGCCCGCGTTGCGCGCGTTGTTCGTCGAGTACGCGCTCAATGCGGTCGGTCTCGTGCCGCACATGATCTTTCTCGTCGATTTCGTCGCGCGCGGTCTCGGCAAGGGTGTCGATGCGGGCGCGGAATTCTGGGTGCTCTACGGACTCGGCGCGATCGCCGGGCCGCTCCTCGCGGGACATCTCGCCGATCGCGCCGGCTTCGGGCCTGCATTGCGCGTCGCGTATCTGCTTCAGCTCGTGGCGGTCGCATTGCCCGCGGTGTCGTCGAATTCGGGCTTGCTGATGGTGTCGAGCGTGCTGGTCGGCGCGTTCACGCCGGGCATCGTGCCGCTCGTGCTCGGACGCGTGAACGAACTGCTCGGACATCATCCGGCCGCGCAGAAGGGCGCGTGGCGCACCGCGACCACGGGATTCGCCGTGCTCCAGGCGCTCGCGGCTTACGGTCTTTCGTTTCTGTTTTCGAACAGCGGCGGCGATTACCGCTTGTTGTTCGTGATCGGCGCGCTCGCGCTTGCGGTTGCGCTTGCCATCGATCTGCTTACCGCGTTGAGGTCGAAATGAGCCAGGTTATTTCAGCATCCATCCCGCTCGGCTATGCCGAACGCAACGGACAGTACTGGCGGCGCAATCTCGCCGTCTGCGTGTTCGGTTCGTTCACGACGCTCGTGAGTCTCAGCATGCTGCTGCCGTTTCTGCCGCTGTATGTGCGGCAGCTCGGCGTGGAGTCGCAGTCGGCGGTGATCGAATGGTCGGGCGTCGCGTTCAGCGCGACGTTCCTCGGCACCGCGGTCACCGCGCCGATCTGGGGACGTCTCGCCGATCGCTACGGCCGCAAGCCGATGCTCGTGCGCGCGGCGGTCGGCATGGCCATCGTGATGTCGCTGATCGGCGTCGCGCATTCGGTGCATCAACTGGTCGCGCTGCGTCTGCTCGCTGGGCTGATCGGCGGGTACGCGTCGGCATCGACGGTGATGATCGGCACGCAGGCGCCGCGCGAACGGGCCGGCTGGGCGCTCGGCATATTGTCGACGGGCGCGCTCGCGGGCAATCTCGCCGGGCCGCTGATCGGCGGCATGCTGCCGGGATTGATCGGCATTCGCGGAACCTTCTTCGCGGGCGCGGGGATGATCGCGGTGGCCGCGCTCGCCACGATCTTTCTGGTGAAGGAGGACTTTCATCCGGACGATGCGAAAAAGCGCGCGTCGCACACGGATTCGACGCAGGCGCATCGCACGAATTACGTCGTGGTCGCCGCGCTACTCATGACCGCGATGATGGTGCTGCTCGCGAACATGTCGATCGAACCGATCATCACCGTCTACATCGGCGGGCTCGGCGTGAAGGCCGATAACGTGGCGCGCATCGCGGGCGTCGTTATGGCGTGCTCGGCGCTCGGCAGCATGCTGACGGCGGCGCGGCTCGGCGCGCTGGCGGACCGCATCGGAAGCTGGAACGTGATCGTCGGGTGCCTCGTGCTGACCGGCATCGCGATGATTCCGCAGGCGTTCGTGCATCAGTGGTGGCAGCTCGCCGCATTGCGCATGCTGATGGGCATGACGCTCGCCGGCTTGCTGCCTTCCATCGCGAAGCTCGCGCGCAGAGCCGTCAGCGAAAACAGCAGCGGACAGATGCTCGGTTATCTGCAATCGGCGCAGTTCAGCGGGCAGGTCGTCGGGCCGCTGATCGGCGGGCAGATCGGCGTGTTGCTCGGTTTGCACTCGGTGTTCTTCGTGACGGGAAGCTTGTTGATTGCGTGCGCGGGCCTCGCGCACTGGGCGCGCACGCGCTAGCCCGTGTTGCGCGGTTTAAGTTTCACTTAAGCCGCGCAACTTACGGTAGCGGACTCTTTTGCCTGTCGCTGCCCCATGCCGCCGCCACTCTTTTCGATGACGCGCATCTGATCGCGTCATGCTCAAAGTCCATCTCCTCTTCATCGTCTTCATTGTCGCGAGTCTGGCGCCGTTCATCGCGCACGCAAAACGCGTCGTCGCTGCCGAACCGGTCTTGCAGGCGCGCGCCGCGATCGCCGTCGATCTCTCCACAGGACGCACGCTCTACGCGAAGCACGCCGACGCGCGCGTGCCGATCGCATCGCTCACCAAGCTTCTCACCGCGATGGTCGTGCTCGACTCGAAGCGCTCGCTGCTCAAGCCCGCGCGCATCACCGATGCCGACGTCGATCGCCTCAAGTGGTCGCGCTCGCGCCTGCCCGTCGGCTCGCTTCTGTTGCGCAAGACGATGCTGCATATCGCGCTGATGTCGTCGGAGAATCGCGCCGCGTTCGCGTTGAGCCGCGATTATCCCGGCGGCCGCGCGGGCTTCGTGCATGCGATGAACCGCACCGCGAAGCGCCTGCATATGAATCGCAGCCATTTCGTCGATCCGACCGGTCTCTCGCCGCACAACGTATCGACCGCGCGCGATCTCACGAAGCTCGCGCGCGCGGCGTATCGCTATCCGACGATTCGCGAATACGCCACTTCACATCACAAGCTCGTGCTCGGCGGCGCGGGGCCGCTGATGTATCGCAATACGGATCCGCTGGTCTATCGCGCGGCGTGGGACGTGGGATTGCAGAAGACGGGTTTCACGAACGAGGCGGGGCATTGCCTCATCGTCGTCGCGCAGGTGCATGGGCGGCCGACGCTCTTCGTGATACTCGGCGCGCCGGGCGAGCACGCGCACTTTCAGGATGCGGTGAAGTTGCGGAGTTGGCTGTTGAAGCGATAAGTCATGCACGCATGCCCGCAAGCGAAGCCTCGTCAACAGGCCGATCATCGATAGGAAAGTGCAGCAGCGCCGCGACGAGACCCGCGATGGCCGTCGCACCCCAGATCAGCGAGTACGAACCGGTCGTGTCGAACACATAGCCGCCGAGCCACGCGCCGAGAAACGATCCAAGCTGATGGCTGAGAAACACGACGCCGAACAGCGTGCCCAGATGCCGCGTGCCGAATACCTTCGCGATGAGTCCGTTGGTGAGCGGCACTGTGCCGAGCCACGTCAGCCCCATGACGGCGGCGAAGATGACGACGGACACGCTCGTCGTCGGCAGCAGCACGAAGAGGGCGATCGTGCCGCCGCGAATCAGATAGAGCCACGCGAGCACGTGATGCTGCCGCCAGCGTCCGCCGAGCCATCCGCATCCCCAGCTGCCGATCATGTTGAAGAGGCCGATCAGCGCGAGCGCCGTCGCGCCGAGCCCGACCGGCATGTGGCAGAGCATGAGATAACCCGGCAGATGCGTCGCGATGAACGCGAGCTGGAAACCGCATGTGAAAAAGCCGAGCGTCAGGAGCCGGTAGCCGCGATGCCGCGACGCATACGCGAGCGTCTCGCGCAGCGGCATCGCGTGTGTTTCGTGTGATGCCGATACCGCCGCCGATGCCTTGCTCCGGCGGCTCGCGCGGTCGAGCACGATGCCGAAAGGCGCGGCGAGCAGCAACACGAAGGCGAGGGCATAGAGCGACGCCGCCACGCCCGCATGCACACGCACTTCCTGCGCGAACGGCACCATCAGCACTTGCCCGAGCGAGCCGCCCGCGCTGGCGAGACCCATCGCGACGCTGCGCGTTTGCGGCGATGCGACGCGTCCGACCGTCGCGAGCACGACCCCGAAGCTCGTGCAACTGATGCCGATGCCGACGAGCAGCCCGAGGCCTATCACGAGCATCCAGCCGGAAGTCGCGGCCGCCGCGAGCGCGAGGCCCGCAGCGAACGTGGCCGCGCCCATCGCGACGACGGGCGCGGCGCCGTACCGGTCGGCGGCGGCGCCTGCGAACGGCTGCGCGAAGCCCCAGACCAGATTGTGCAGTGCGATCGCGAAGGCGATCAGCGTGACGGGCAGACCGCGATCGAAGGAAAACGGCCCGATGAAAAGCCCGAAAGTCTGACGCACGCCCATCGCGGCGCTCAGGATCAGCGCGGCCGCGCCGATGAGCGCCCACGTCGTTGCGCGGTTCGTGCCGGTAGTGCTCGATAGTGACGACATGGCGCTATTCCTCCTTGCGGCCATCCTCGCAGGCGAACGTCCGTGCTGACAAACGAAAAGTTTTCGCTGACGGATGAGCGCAGTTCAACCGCGATGCTTCGCTTCGTGGCCTTTGTGGTCGTCGACGAACTCTTCCGCCTGTGCGATCAGCCAGTCGCGGAACGCGACGAGATCCGCGCGGGCGCTCGCTTGCGGCGTCTCGCAGAGCCAGTAGGCGGTCAGCGTCTCGACGCTCGTCGCGGACGCTTCGACGAGCGTGCCCGCGACCAGTTCGCGATCGACGAGCGGACGCCGGCCGATGACGACGCCGAGCCCGGCCGCGGCGGCATCGAATGCGAGCTGCACCGTATCGAAACGCAGGCCGCCCTGGAGATCGAGGCCGTCGATGCCCGCGCCGTCCATCCACGCCTGCCAGTCCTGGCTCGCAGTATCGACGTGAATGAGCGCGGCGCGCGCGAGATCGGGGATGCCGTCGGCGCCCGTCAGCCCGGCGCGATACGCCGGACTACACAGGGGCACGAGCCGCTCGCCGAAGAGACGTTGCCACGACGCGCCATCCACCGGGCCGCGCGAGAGGCGCAGGCCGAAATCGAAGCCATCGACGGGAAAGCCCGCCTGACGGCGCGAGGTGTCGATGGTCACGTCGATGTTGGGCCAGCGCGCGCGGAAATCCGGGAGGCGCGGGACGAGCCAGCGAGCGGCGAGCGTGGGCGCGCAGGTGACGGCGATAGCGCGGCGCGTGCGTCTGCCGGGCAGCGTCTGCGTGCCGATCGCGATGAGCGAAAACGCTTCGGCGATGTACGGCAGATAGTGCTCGGCCGCCGCGCTCAGCGAAAGTCCGCGCGGTTCACGCACGAAAAGCTCGACGCCGAGCACCTTCTCCAGCGCGCCGATGCCGTGGCTCACCGCGCCCGGCGTCACGTTGAGTTCGGCGGCGGCGAGCTTGAAACTGCGATGGCGCGCGGCGGCTTCGAAGAGACGCAGGGCGTTGAGCGGCGGGAGGCGCTGGGGCATATTGGCGTGCGGGATCGACGAGGTGTGCGTCTATATTGCCATCGTCGCGGGAGGCGCTGTCAGCGGGCCGGCCGACGCCGCGCCTTCCACCAGGCGAGCGAGCGCTGCGCCATGAGCCCGAACGGCGGATTGGCGAACAGCACCGCCGCGCCCAGCGCGATGGCGCCGCACACGAGAAACGTGCCGCGATAGCCGAGCGCCGCCACGAGCGCGCCGGACAACACGCCGGAAAGAATCGAACCGACGCGCGATGCGTTGAAGAACAGCGCCGTCGCCGCGCCCGGCGTGCGGGGCATGAGGTCCTGCATGTAGGTCATGCCGAGACACGAAATCACCGACACGACGAACGCGTTGAACGCCTGCATCGGGATCAGGAACTGGACGCTTTGCGATGCCGCGACCGCGATGAAGTAGATCGTGTGCACGGCCGCCGATGACGCGAGCCAGCGCTGCTTGTCGAGGCGCGAGCCGCGTGCGCCGAGCGCGAGCATCATCGGTATTTCGAGGAGCGCGCCGAGGCCGAGCATGACGGACACGTCGATGCGCGAGCCATGCATGCCGTGCACGACGTAAAGCGGCAGCACGATCATGGTCGCGCTCGCCGCGAGTCCGATGAGCGTCATCGCGACCGTGGCGCGCCATATCTCCGCGCGCGAGTGCGACACGCCGGCGTGCGGCGGCACGAGTTCGTCGGTGTCGGGCGCGGTGACTTCGAGCAGCGATGACGGATCGCCTGCATAGTGAGCGGGCGCGCTGTGCGGGTCGCCCTTGGGCGAATCGTGCATGCGCCAGACGATCGCGCCGCACGCGATGAAACACGCAGCCGCGAACAGGAACAGGCCGTAGAAACCAGCCGCGGCCAGCACCAGCGCGCCGACGGAAGGTCCGAATACCCATGCCATCGAGAGCACGGTTCTCAGCGTCGCGAGCGCGAGGGCCCGCTCGGCGGCGTCATCGACGGGCAGGGCGGCGCGCGCAAAGGAAAACACGAGCGACATGGCCGAGCCGCCCGCGCCGAGAAATACGACGCCGATCGCCACCAGCGCGGTGTAATTGCGCACCAGACACAGCAGCAGGAAGCCTAGCGACGACGCGATGAGCGCCGCGAGCAGCAATTCCCGATGATGACCGTGCCTGTCGGACCATTTGCCGGCGAAAGCGCTCGCCACGACGCCGCTCGCGGCGATGACCGTCATGAAGACGCCGAGCCGCAACGGACTCATGTCCGCCTGCTCGACGCTGAACAAGGACAGGTACGGTGCGGTGAACGACATCGCGACACCGAGCATCAGCGTCGCGCCGGAGAGCGGCAGAAAGAACGGGATCCGTGTGAGACTGAGCAGGCGTGTATTCATCGGGACGTGGGGCGGCTTGTGCGATTCAGGCGCGAAAGTGCGAGTTGCGACGCGCGCCGGTCTGCGGGCAGTTTGCCACCACGATCCCGATAATGTGTGGCAATCGGTCGATCATGGATGACCGCTCGTCAATCTCAGCCGACCTGCTGAACGGCAGCAACTTTCACATCCGCTTTCGAATTCCTTCGCACTGACAGCCGACTCCACGCGGCATGCGCCGAAGATCAGGCAACGGCGCGGGCCCGTATCACCTCCGTCGTCGGCATATCGTCTCGTTCGCGCGAGAGCGTGAAGTCGAAATCGATCAGCGCGAAGTTGCCAGCCACGCCGTACCGCTCGCCTTCCGCGCCTTCGGCCTTCTTCAGTTCCGGCACGAGTCCTTCGCGCGTGGCGAACGCGAAGTCGTCCCACAGATACGGATCGCCTTCGATGTTGATCTGCGTCGTGAGCTTGCGATACCCCGGCGACGACACGAAGAAGTGAATATGCGCGGGCCGGTGACCATGCCTGCCGAGCCGATCGAGAAGTTGCTCCGTCTTGCCGCCCGGCGGCACGCTGTAGCCCACCGGTATGACGCTGCGAAAGCTATAGCCGCCTTGCGAGTCCGTCCGGATCGAACCGCGCAGGTGGAATGCGGGCTGTGACTTGTCGAAGTGCGAGTAATTTCCCAGATGGTTCGCGTGCCACACTTCGACCAGCGCATTCGCGAGCGGCTTGCCGTCGTCGCCGAGCACGCGGCCGCGCATCACGAGCGTCTGACCGGGATCGTTGCCGTCGTCGATACGCGCATGGCCCGGCGACTCCGGCGCACCGGCGACATACAACGGCCCTTCGATCGTGCGCGGCGTGCCGCCTTCGAGGCCCGCTTTCTGTTCCGCTTCATCGAGGCGCAGATCGAGAAAATGCTCGAAGCCGAGTCCCGCAGCGATCAGGCCGAACTCGCCGCGCTGTCCCGTCTCGGTCAGGAAATTGAGCGCGGTCCAGAATTCATCCGGCGTGATGTCGAGATCCTCGATCGTATAAAAAAGATCCCGCACGATGCGGTTCACGATCGCCTTCGTGCGCGGATTGC
This sequence comes from Caballeronia jiangsuensis, assembly GCF_046030135.1. Taxonomy (NCBI): domain Bacteria; kingdom Pseudomonadati; phylum Pseudomonadota; class Betaproteobacteria; order Burkholderiales; family Burkholderiaceae; genus Caballeronia; species Caballeronia jiangsuensis. Next base: position 12,105 of record NZ_JAQQDB010000065.1, on the reverse strand, counting down.
CTTCGCTCGTCGCGCTGTCGTCGATCTTTTGCAGGAGCGTGTCGATCGTATCGTGGTTCATGGCGTGTCTCCGTCGGTATTCAGATCGATTTGAACAAGGGGCTCTTCGCGAGCGCATCGGCGCCGTCCGCGCTGGTGAGGAACTTCTCCGTGTAGATGTCGCGCTCGAAAAGCTGGCCTTGCATGAGCGTGCGGATCGCGGCTTCGATCATCACGGGTGGCCCGCACAGATACGCCTTGTGTCCGCGAAACACACCGTCGAAATGTGCTTTCGCCGCGTCGTGCACAAAGCCGCGAAAGCCTTGCCAGGACGAATCCGACGCTTCGTCGGAGAGCGCCGGCACATACGTGAAGTTCGCGTGCGTGCTTGCGAGCTGCAGAAAAAGCTCGTGGTAGTAAAGCTCCGCGCGATTGCGCGCGCCGTACACGAGCGTGATCTGCCGCGCGTCGTTCTCTTCGAGCAGATCGATCAGCATCGACTTCGGGCTCGACAGTCCCGAGCCGCCCGCGATCAGGATCACCGGTTGCGGGTCCGACTTGCGCACGAAGAATCGCCCATAAGGACCGCTGAAGCGTATCTCGTCGCCGGACCTGATCTGTTCGTGCAGATAACCCGTGCCCTTGCCGCCGGGCACGCGCCGCACATTCAGTTCGATGACCGTGCGCGACGTCGGCTTGTCGGCGAGCGAGAACGCACGCGGCATGTCCTCGCCGGGGATATGCACGTTCACGTACTGCCCCGCCTGAAACTCGATGCCGTCGCCGTCCAGTTCGACGAAAATGCCCTTGATCGTCGGTGTGAGATCGATCATCTGCTTCACGCGGCCGGTGTAGTCGCGCACGGGGAAGTGGCGCGCGTCCTCGTCTTCGTCGATGTCCGCCTCGATCGTCAGGTCCGACTGCGCCGTCGCGCAGCACGCGAGGCATTTCTGCTCGTCGCGCTCGAAGTCCATCAGCGCGAACGGCGATGCATGTCCGTGCTCGATCTCGCCGTCCAGCACCTGCACCTTGCACGTCGCGCACAGGCCGTGACAGCAGGCGTGCGGCAGCCACACGCCGGCGCGCATGCACGCATCGAGGATGGTCTGCTCCTCCTCGATCTCGATCGTCTGCCCGATCGGCTCGATGGTCAGTTGGTAGCTCATCATCGTCTCCGTTCTAGCTGCACGATCCGCCGATGCCCGTCAGACCCGGCGTGCGAAAGCGAATGACCGCCTTGTGACCGAGTCCGTTTTCGCCGATGCTCCTGTCGAAATCGGGCGTGAACGCCTTGCCGGACCTGAACCATTCGATGGCCCGAACATCGACCTTTTGCCAGTCCGGATGCGAGGAATACATCGCCGGAAGCACTTCGTCGATGAGCGCCCTGAACGGCGTCGCCGCTTCGACGGGAATGCAGTGCGGCGCGCAGAACATCAGATGATCCTCCCAGCCGACGAAGAGCAATTGCTTGCCGCGATAGTTCTCGACGCGGTCCCTGATCTCGCCCGTATAGCCTTCCTTCAGCGCGATGACTGACATGATTCGTCTCCTGTGTGGTGTCTTTACGCGGCGTCCCGATGCGCCTCGGGCGCTTCTTCGCCACCGTGGCTCGGCTTGCCGGTCCAGCGCAGCCAGTTCCTGCGGTCGGGCGAGTCCTCGAACTCGTGGCCGTCCTCGCCCACGTTGATGTGGTAGTAGCGCAGGACTTCGAGCATCGGATCGAAACCGGGCGCGCCTGGGTCGGCATCTTCGGCGAAGCAGTTGCCCTGATAGATCTGCTGCACCGGCATCCATGCCTGCACGTACTTCTCCGGCTCGTTGTCGAAGATGTCCTTGCAGCCGTCCGAGCAGAAGTGAAACTTGTTGCCGAGGTAATCGCTCTCGCGGTAGCAGATCTTCGTCGGGTCGTCGGGCTCGGTGAACGCCATCGGAATCTGGCAGGTCTGACACAGCATCGGCAGGGTCATGTTGTAGAAGCGTCTGCCCGCCTGTTGCTCTTCGCGCCAGTGTTCGAGGCGCGGGCGATAGAGCCGGTCGAACGTGTCCGGATACTTTTCCGCGAGCCACTGCATCTCGTCTTCGGACGGAATCCACGTATGCATCGCGGCGGCGTGCGTGTAGTTGTAGAAGATGCCCCACGCCTCGTGCGAAAGACGGTCCTTCTCTTTCATCGCCACGTCGTGATACTTCGGCATGCGGATGCCGTAGCGTTCGAGATCGTGAAAGAGGGCGCCGCCGTTCTTCTCGAAGTAGGTTTCCCACGCCTCCTGCCACGACATGATGCGCTTGGGGAGCATGTAGTCCATCATCATCGCGACCAGCGTGAGAAGGCGATAGCCGCGCCAGAACCACTTGTCGATCCACTTCTGGATGATCGGCACATTGCCCGGGTCCTGCTCTAGCAGGAACTTCACGACTTCGAGCCCGAGCGTCATGTGGCGCGATTCGTCGGACTGCGCGGAGAAGCCGAAGGTGACCGTCGCCATGTCGCCGTTGAAGGCCGCGCCGGACATGAACGGCATGAAGAGCAGGTTCGTCAGCACGTATTCGAACGAGAACGAGATGGCGGTGACGAACTCGAACGGGCCGGCGCTCATCGCGTCCTCGAAGTACGACTTCGGCACCGACAGATACCACACGCGATCATGCATGTGCCTGAAGTCGTGAAAGCCGTTGAAGTACTTGTTGTAGTGGCTGATCGTATGCACCTGCGTCTGCGCATGACGCAACTCGTCGATTGCCTGCATCTGGCACGCGATGCGCGCGCCCGCGCCGCGAAAGTTGCGTCCCGCCAGCGCGAAGCCTCGATGCGCCGCGTATTCGAGCGGGCTCACGCCGGTCAGAAAGAGCTTGAGCGCGTTGATGTAGCGTGGGTCCGTGACGTTGAACTGGCCGTTGTTCTGCTGGAAGGCGTCGATGATCGCGTACAGCTTGCGTTCCTTCTCGCCCTGATACTTCCAGTAGGCGTCCATCGTGAGGCGGAACGGGTCTTCCCACTTGTCCCAGTCGTGCACCTTGATGCCTTCAAAGCGGTCATAGGGAAAGACCTCGTCCATCGGCTGATAGGTGGTCTCCCAGCCGAGGCCGCGTGTGAGCATCGCGTAGTTTTCCTTGATGCTCAGCTTCTTCGGCGCAGATTGTGGTGTGCTCATTTGCTTGACTCCCTTGTGTTGCCGCTCAGGCTTTCCATTCGAGGATGAATTCGTCGTCGGTTTCGTCGATGTTGCCGCCGAGCGAAATCAGGTTCAGTTGCAGTTCGCGCAGGTCGAAGTCGCGGCCGATCAGCGCTTCGATCGATTCGCGCCGGATGACGAGCCTGCCGACGGCATCGATCTTGACCATCGCCGGAAACGCGTTGACGACCGCATGCGGGTTGTCCGCCTGAATCGCCTCGATGATCGGCCGCGAATCGTCGTTCGCCTGGAACGCGATGAACACGGAATCAGCCATGACTCACCTCCACGCCCTGTTTCGCGATGCGCGCATCGAACGCCTGTGCGATGGCTTCGAGCGCGTGATGCGCGTCGTCGTCCAGCGCCGCGATCGCGAACGGCTTCAGTGCCTCGATCACCGCGGCGCGCCACTTCGCGATCCATTGCCCGAGCAATGCGGCATTGGCGGGCGACTCCGCGGCCGCGGTCTTGATGGTCGCGTCGACCCAGCGGCTCGTTTCATCGAACCAGCTGCTAGCAAACTCGTTGAGCATGCCGAGCCCCGGACCGTGCAGACGCGTGATGCGCTCGTCGATGTGGCGGTACACGAGCGGATACAGCAGGCCGTCGAGCACGACGTTCTGCGCGACGAAAGTCTCGAACCAGTCGCGCACGACCATCGTGTCCTCCACGACGCGCCGCAGTCCCTGCCACATCGGATCGTCGAGCCAGCGCGCCTTGCCTTCGACGAGCGACGTGCCCTGATTGCCGTCCAGCGCGAGCCCGATGCGCGACAGGTATTGCGCGATGCCGAGCCGGTCCATGCAATGGAACATCGTCGCCTGCGTGATGGCCGTGCCCCAGCCGTAGCCGGTCACGAAGCAGTTGTTCGTGTTGGCCGCCCATTCGACGTGACGCAGCGGCACCATGAGCGACGCGATGTGCGCCTTCGCTTCGTCGGAGAGATCGGAAAGGAGACGCCGCCTCGCGACGAACTCGAAGTTCTTCTCCATCGCTTCCTGCTGCCTTGACCGGGCGATGGTGTACGCGCCGTAGTAGTACTGACGCGGGTCCTTGAACGCATACCAGTCGTTCATCACGATGGCCGTGCGGCCTTTGTCGTAGAGCTCGAACTCCGGCTGCCACAGCGGACGATAGTGAAAGTTGACCTCGGGTTGCAGGTCGAAAGTCGCTTCCTGATAGCGCGACGCGGGCTTGTCCGCGCCGAGCCGCCGCGCGACGTGCGAGAAGGTCTGCCGTACCTGCTCGACGGCCGACGTCTTGATGTCGATCTGCATTCCTCACTCCTCTGGTTTGACTTGGTGGGGGATCATTCGGAGAGTCCGGGCTGGCCGTAGCGCCACTTCGCCTGATCGATGTCGAGCTGCGCGCCTTCGTCGCGCGTCAGATAGGTCACGCGATTCGCGCGGCAGAACGACTGAAATTCGCGCAGCGGCATCACGAGCTCGACGCTCAACTCCGGATCGCCGATCGAAAAGTCGAACTCGACGAAGCCGTCGTCCCTCTGCTCCCTGAAGCGCACATAGCGCCGGGTGATGTCGAACGTGCGCGGAGGCCGCGCATAAGCGGGCAGTGACATCGCTGTCTCCTTGGTTTTCGTCTACGTGGCCGGCCTTTCATCGATGATTTGATCGGGAACCGGCGTGCGCACCCTATAAGGCAACACGTGTGCCAATCGTGGAATGCAGACGGAGCGATCGTGTCGTCGCGCGATGACGCGAGCCTTGTGCGGCGGGCGCGCGAGGCATCGAAGCTTTTTCCGATGCGCGCTTTCCTGCCCGTCGGCGCAATTTCCCGAGTCGATCAAATGCTCGAAACGCGCGTGATTGGCTGCGTGGCGGGTTCATCAAATCCGTATCAGGGAACGCCCCGATAGCGCCGCTGCCGCCGTCCGCGAACCGGGTGGCAGAGCATTGCGCGCCACACGCACATCGCCTATCGTGGTGCCATGAAAACGAGCAGACAGCAGGAGACACCCGCAATGCCACGCCGCGAGAAAGCGTCTGTGAATGCGCAGGAAGGCATGTCGATGGTCGCGCCCAAGGGCGCCCCGGTCGATAGCCTTCGCTATCCCGACATCGCCGATCTGATGTCGCGGCTGCACTTCTCTCCCGGCGACGGCCGCATCTGGCTCGACGAACAGCGCATGCTGCTCGTGCATACCGGCGCGATGGGCTCGATGCGACGCGAGCTGATCGAGAGCCTCGGGATCGATGCCGCGCGCGGCCTGCTCACGCGCATGGGCTACAACTCCGGCGCACGCGATGCCGAACTCGCGCGCCGCGTGCGCCCGGAGAACAGCATCACCGAGATGTTCGCGGTCGGGCCGCAATTGCACATGCTCGAAGGCATGACGGTGGTGGAGCCGGTGCGCCTCGAAATCGACGTCGAGCGCGGCCAGTACTACGGCGAATTCATCTGGAAGAACTGCGCGGAAGACGAGGAGCACGTGCGCATCTACGGCATCGGCGCGGAGCCGGTTTGCTGGACGCAGCTCGGCTATGCGGCGGGCTACACGAGCGTGTTCATGGGTCGACCGATTCTCTATCGCGAAGTGGAATGCCGCGCGCTCGGGCAGGCGCATTGCCGGATCATCGGCAAGCCGGTGGAAGAGTGGGGCGAGGAAGCCGCCGACGATCTGCGCTTCATGCAGGCGCAGGCCTTCACGCAGGGGCTATCGGCGAACAGCGCGGGCGGTCAGGGCGCGTTCGGCGACGAGAACATGGTCGGCGCGTCGCCCGGATTCAACGCGGTGTGCCACATGATCAGGCGCGTCGCGGGCACGCGCGCGACCGTGCTGTTCCTCGGCGAGAGCGGCGTCGGCAAGGAAGTGTGCGCGCGCACCTTGCACAGGATCAGCAAGCGCAGCGATGGCCCGTTCGTCGCCGTGAACTGCGCCGCGATTCCCGAAGCGCTCGTCGAATCGGAGCTCTTCGGCGTCGACAAGGGCGGCTTTACCGATGCCACGCAAAGCCGCCCCGGACGCTTCGAACGCGCGCATGGCGGCACGCTGTTTCTCGACGAGATCGGCATTCTCAGCATGACCGCGCAAGGCAAGCTGCTGCGCGCGTTGCAGGAAGGCGAGATCGAGCGCGTGGGCGGCACCGAGACGCGGCGCGTGGACGTGCGCGTGGTCGCCGCGACCAATCTCGACCTGCGCGACGAGATTCGCGCGGGGCGCTTCCGCGAAGACCTGTACTTTCGTCTGAACGTGTTTCCGATTCGCGTGCCGTCACTGCGCGAGCGGCGCGAGGACCTGCCCGTGCTGCTCAATCACATGCTGCGCAAGTATCGCGAACGGCACGAGCGCAACGTCACCGGCTTCACGCCGCGCGCGCTCGACGCGCTCCTGAACTATGGCTGGCCGGGCAATATCCGCGAGCTGGAGAATATCGTGGAGCGGGGCGTGATCCTCGCGAACCATGACGGCGCGATCGATATCGGCCATCTCTTCACGAGCGGTGAGAGCATCGAGACCGGGACATTCGGTATCGGCGACGATGGCTCGCTGACGGCTTCGCGTTCCTTGCTCGCGCAAGCGGGCGAAACGGGTGGCGACGAAGTCGATCGCGTCACGCGCAAGGTGAATAGTCTGTTGCTGGGCATCGGCGGGGACGTGGAGCCCACGTCGCTCGATGACATCGAAACCGCGTTGCTGAAAAGCGCGGTGCAGCGGGCGGACGGCAACCTCTCGGCGGCGGCACGTACGCTCGGCATCACGCGGCCGCAACTGGTTTATCGTTTGAAGAGCCGGGGATTGCGTCTTTGATGACACGCGCCTCTTAATGACGCAGTTCCTCGGTTCCTTTGCCCGTCCAGCGTTTGAGCGCGCGGCGGAAATTCGCGGCATCGCTGAAGCCGAGCAGCATCGCGACGTCCTCGGTGCTCATCTTTGTCGTTTTCAGATATTCGAGCGCGAGCGAGCGTTTGACGTCATCCACGATCGCCTGAAACGACGAGCCTTCTTCGTCGAGTCGCCGCCTCAGGGTGCGTGAGGTGAGATGCATCGACCTGGCAACGGTCTCCATGTCGGGAAACGATCCGGGCGTGGCCATCAGGCATTGATACACCTCGCCCGAGACGCCGCTCGATGTCTTCGCCTGTCCGATCAGACGATCGCAAGTCTCCTGCAGCAACGTCGTCGTGAGCGGGTGGGCGAGTTGCGGCTTGCGGTCGAGAATCGCGCTGTCGTAGATCAGTTCGCATTGATCCTGATCGAAGAGACATTCGCAGCCGAGATAGTCCGGGTAGATGGCCGCGTGCGCCGGCGCGGGATACGAGAAGCACGCCTTCATCGGCGGACAGACACCGCCGGCGACGTCCTGAAGATGCGTCACATGCTGCGTGTATTGCTGCTCGATGATGAACTCGCGCAGTTCGCGCGACGGGCTTGAGACGAACGCGTCGGGAAATGTCCAGACCATGCGATCCGGATACTCCGTCCATTCGATTGCGACGGTCGGCGTGGCGAGCCTGTGATACTTCACGCCGAGCTTGAAGTAGTCACGCAACGACAGACACGACATCAGCGCATAGCCATACATGCCGTAGGCGGACAGATGCAGCTTGCGTCCGACCCTGAACGGCGTATCCGGCTCGCAGCCGAGCGACACGGCGTTCCGGCAGACGGTCGCGTACTGCCCGACGGACGTGAGCACCGACGCGTCCTGCAGATCGGCGACCGTGACGTCCGAGCCGCTCAGGCTGTCCTCAGGCGCGATTCCCTGTTCCGCAAGCACTTCGACGAGCGCGGCGATCTTGTAAGGCGCGAACATGCGTTCGTTCAGCGGAGGTCGGAGGGTGGCCATATTTCTATTGTCCTGTGAGGACTCGCGAGTGTCCGAAAAAGACCTTTTCCGGAAAATACTATCTCAATAAGATCTCAGTCACAAGGCGCCGTTCCGACCAGGAATTGCGTCGAACAGAAACGGAGACGAGGGATCTCGATGAGCGATTCAACCCGCAAGGTCATTATTTCGTGCGCTGTCACCGGCGCCACGCATGTTCCGACGATGTCGGAGCATCTGCCGATCACGCCCGCGCAAATTCGCGACGAGGCGATTCAGGCCGCCGAAGCGGGCGCGGCGATCATCCATCTCCACGCACGCGACCCCAACGACGGCCGTCCGACGCCCAACCCCGACATCTTCCAACAGTTCGTTCCCGCCATCGCGGAGGCGACCGATGCGGTCATCAACATCACGACGGGCGGCAGCACGCGCATGACGCTGGAAGAGCGGCTCGCTTATCCGCTGCGTGCGGCGCCCGAGATGTGCTCGCTCAATATGGGATCGATGAACTTCTCGATCCATCCGCTTGCGTCGAAAGTGTCGTCATGGCGCTACGAATGGGAGAAGGGGTATGTCGAGGGCATGGAGGACATGATCTTCCGCAACACCTTCAGGGATATCAAGCACATCCTTCTCGAACTCGGCGGTAAAGGGACGCGCTTCGAGTTCGAATGCTATGACCTGGGGCATCTCTACAATCTCGCGCATTTCGTGGATCAAGGCTTGATCAAGCCGCCGTTCTTCATTCAATCGGTGTTCGGCATTCTGGGCGGCATGGGCGCGGATCCCGAGAACATGACCGTGATGCGCGCAACGGCGGACCGCCTCTTCGGACGCGAGAACTATCACTTCTCCGTGCTCGGCGCGGGCCGTCACCAGATGCCGCTGGTTACGATGAGCGCCATTCTCGGCGGCAACGTCCGCGTGGGGCTGGAAGACAGCGTGTACATCGCCAAGGGCGTCAAGGCCGAGTCGAACGCACAGCAGGTGCGCAAGATCCGTCGAATCCTCGAAGAACTTTCGTTCGAAATAGCCTCGCCTGACGAAGCGCGCGCGATGCTGGGACTGAAGGGGCGCGACAAGATTACACCGTAAGACCTTCAATATTCATAGACGGGGCGAAGACCCATCCCGGAGACAAAATGAACATCACCGACGAACTCGACAAGCTGCACCGCATCGCCACGCACAAAGCGATGCGGCGACTCATTCCACTCATGTGCGCGATCTACTTCATGTCGTTCCTGGATCGCACGAACGTGGCTCTGGCCAAAGCTCAACTGGCAATCGATGTGGGCATCAGCGCTGCCGCATACGGATTAGGTTCGGGCATTTTCTTCATCGGCTATGCCTTGCTTGAGGTGCCCAGCAATCTGGCTGCGCATCGGGTCGGGCCGCGTCGGTGGATCGCGAGAATCGCGGTGACGTGGGGCATTCTCTCCACCGCGATGATGTTCGTTCAGGGCGAGTGGTCGTTCTACGTTCTGCGCGTGTTGCTCGGCATCGCCGAGGCGGGGCTCTTCCCGGCGCTCATGTATATGGTCACGCTGTGGTTCGCGCCGAACGACAAGCCTGTCGTCGTGGGATGGATCTACATCGCGCCCGCGCTTGCACTGATGCTCGGCAGTCCGCTCGGCGGAGCGTTGATGCAACTGAACGGCCTCTCTGGCCTTCATGGCTGGCAATGGATGTTCATGATCGAAGGCATTCCCAGCGTGCTCGTCGGCATTCTGCTTTTTTTCAAAATGCCGGAGCGTCCGCGCGACGCCCGCTGGCTGTCCGTCGAAGAGGCGCAAGCGCTGGAGTCGCGCGCAGCCGCCGATGCGCAAGGACATCCGGAGCTCACGTCTTCTGACTGGATGGCCGCGTTGAAGCGTCCCACGACGGTCCTGATGGGCCTGATCTACTTCCTCAATCAGGTGGCGTTCGTCGGACTGTACTTCTTTGCACCGTCGATGATTCAGCAGATGCACGTCAAGTCGCCACTGCTCGTCGGCGTGCTTGCCGCGAGCGTCGGCCTTGGCTTTCTGCTGGGCGTGTTGATCCTTCCGCGGATTCATCGGCGCTACGGCAATGACTGCGCGTTCCTCGGCATTCTCACGGTGGGACTGATTGCCGGCGCGTGCGCGTTCATCGCGACTTCCACCCCGGCAGCGCGCATGACGCTGCTTGCGGTCACCGCATTTTTTGCAGGGGGTGTGTTGCCGTCGTACTGGGCCATTGCGATGAAGCGACTGCACGGCATTCAGGCGGCGGCAGGTCTCGCGTTCATCAATACGATCGGGCTGATCGGCGGGTTCGTCGGACCTTACTTGTTTGGATTGGCGGAAACCTTCACAGGACGTAGCGATTCCGGCTTTTACATCATTCTCGTGGCATCGTTGCTCGGCTTGCTGCTCGTGCCGTTGTTTGCAAAGGCGATTCGCCGCGAGACCGAAGCGCTGGTGTCGCCTGGCAACGGCAGTGCCGCCGGAATGCAATCCTGAACGATCGATAAAAAAATGGAAAAGATGAGACTAAAAGAAAAAGTAACGCTGATCACGGGCGCGGGGCAGGGCATCGGCGCCGCCACCGCTCGCAAGTTCGCGCAGGAAGGTGCGACGGTCGTTGTGTGCGACGTCAATGAGGCGTCGCTCGAAGAAGTGACCGAGACGTGCAGGAAAGAGGGTGCGGAAACAGCGGGATACTGCATCGACATGACCGACAGGCTCAGTGTGGACGAAGTGGTCGCGAGCGTGATCAGGCGCTTCGGCCGAATCGACGTGCTGGTGAATAACGCAGGCATTACGCGCGACGCGCGTCTGCAGAAGATGACGCTCGATCAATTCGATGCGGTGATCGACGTCAATCTGCGAGCCGTCTTCCATGCGAGCCAGGCCGTCGTGGAAGGGATGGTCGCGCGGGGCTCGGGCGTCATCCTGAACGCGAGCTCTGTCGTTGGCATCTATGGGAACTTCGGTCAAACCAACTACGCAGCATCCAAATTCGGTGTGATCGGGTTCACGAAGACATGGAGCCGGGAGCTCGGGCCCAAGGGCATTCGCGTCAACGCGGTCGCTCCGGGGTTCATCGACACGTCGATACTGTCGACGATTCCCGAAGACGTTCTGCACAAGATGCGTGAGCAGGTGCCGCTCGGCCGCCTTGGCGCGCCGGAAGAGGTCGCCAGCGTCTACGCGTTTCTGGCGAGCGACGAGGCGAGCTACATCAATGGTGCCGTGATCGAAGTGTCCGGCGGCATGACGCTCTGACATCCTCGATATCGAAAGTCCAACTTTGCCGACATGAATACTTTTGAATTGTTGAAGCCGCAGCCTGGTCTGCGGGTGCTGATCACCGGCGCGGCCTCGGGCATCGGCGCCGCGATGGCGCAGGCGTTCGTTCAGGCCGACGCGCACGTCGTCATCTGCGACATCGATGCTAAGGCCGTCGAAGCATTTGCATCGACGAGCACGTCGTTACATGGCTGCGTCGCGGACGTGAGCGACTCGAGCCAGGTCGATCAGGTCGTCGCGGTAACCGAACGCACGTTGGGCGGCCTCGATCTGTTGATCAACAACGCCGGGATTGCAGGACCGACAGGGGCCATCGAAGATATCGACGAGCAACAGTGGGCGCAAACGGTCACGACGAATTTGAATGGACAGTTCAAATTCCTGCGCAGGGCGGTGCCGCTCATGAAGGAGACATCTCGGAGTGCGGGCATCATCACGATGTCGTCCGTCGCGGGACGGCTCGGTTATGCGTTCCGCACGCCCTATGCTGCGACGAAGTGGGCGCTCGTGGGGCTCACCAAATCGCTGGCCATCGAGTTGGGGCCCAGCGATATTCGCGTCAACGCCATTCTGCCGGGCGTCGTGCAGGGAGAACGGATGGATCGCGTGATCGCCGCGCGCGCGGAATCGCTTGGGATCACGGTAGATGCGATGCGGGATGACTACCTGAAGAAGATCTCATTGCGTCGCATGGTGACGATGCAGGACATCGCGGCCACGGCGCTTTTTCTTGCTTCGCCGGCTGCCCGTAATATCACTGGACAGTCGATCAGTGTCGACGGGAATGTCGAGTATCTTTGAGTCGTTGGGCGGCGCCGTTGTTCATTTGCGGTCGGCGCCGCGGATGTCTTGATTGACATAATGTAAATTAGCGCACTTTTGCCA
>NZ_JAQQDB010000064.1:0-29618 GCF_046030135.1 Caballeronia jiangsuensis | reverse complement strand
GACGGACGGAAGCTCGAACAATCGGCCGTATGTGCTGAGCGGCACGCTCTACGATCTCGATCACATTTCCGTGCTGCGCGGTCCGCAAGGCACGCTGTACGGGCGCAACGCGGTGGGCGGCATCGTCGATATCGTGACGGCGAAGCCTTGCTTATCATCCGTTTTGAGATTTCCAGCGGATTGGGTCTGACGCCGAAACCGCTGCACGGCCTCCAGCACCGCGCTTTGATCGGCCACGACTGCCTCGCCGAGCGCGACCGTCCAGTCGAGATCAACGCTCATCTTCTTCACCACCTCGGGATAGTTCAGAAGCGCTTTTACGGGGTCCTGCCAGGACTCGTTAACCTGAAGGTTCTTCTCGGTCTTTCGGCGTTCTAGAAAGCGATCGGCCTGCACCACTTCAACCGGGTAAGTCGACGCTGGGAGAATGATCGCGATCAGGTCGTCCGGATAAAGTGCAATTGGACCGACGAGTTGGTCCAGGGACGCCGAATTCATTGCGATGGTCGGTGCGCCGCTTACCGTGGGCCCCGGCGCAGCGGCGGTTGGCGCGGCATTCGCTACGGGCGCCTGGGCAACGGTTTGCGCATCGCTTGGCGCGGGAGGCGCCGGAGACGCACATCCCCCTACGTACAGCGCTAGCGCGATTAGAACCAGGTTAGAGGAGTCACGCATGTCGAGTACCGCCGACAGTGGATGTGCTGCGCGTTTTTTGGAGCCCGCCAGTGCACACCGGTTGGTGCCATGTCGAGCCGTCCACTTCCGAGATGTAGCGATCACATCCCGTTGTGCACTGATCAGTTACTGTTCGCTCGCCCCATTATGTGCCGCCGCAACCGCGGCATCGCGTTCCTTCGCGGCTTCTGCTTTCTTATGGTCGAAGACTTTCTTCGCTGCGGCGACCTGCTGGTTATACTTCTTGTTCGCCGCCGCAATTTGCATTCGCATCTTGACGATCTCATCGCTATGCGCGGCGGAACCCGCTCCCTGATCGGCCTGCGCCACAGTCTGCGAGTACGCGCTTGACACGAGAAAGAGTGATAGCACGACGGCAGTTGTGTCAAGACGATTCACGATCGCCTCCTTTGGTTCGAATGTAATCGAGAAAGAATAAAATTCTTCTTGATGCTCGGCCCTATAACGCGTGCACCGAAGTCTCGCATGTGCGCAGCACCGAGGCGAGATCCTGCGTGGTCATGCGACCCACAACCTCGGGATGTTCCGTTGCCGCCGCCAACTCCCTGCGCAGACGATCCGACGCGTAATCAACGAACGCGCGCGTCTTCTTGGGCAGATTCTGGCGCGCGGGATAGACGATTGACACCTGCTGTTGGGACTCTCAAGCGAATACTCAGGCAATAGGCGAACCAGTGTGCCTTTGTCAAGGTCTTCTTGCACGATGACTCTAGGCAGGATTGAGAACCCCATGCCGCGAAGCGTCGCAAGGCGGACCATCGGCCCGTTGTTGACGGAGAACACCGGCTTGAGCACCACCTCATCTGTGGTCCCGCTGTCATGCCTTAAACGCAATATCTGATCGCAACCCTCAGCAAGCAAGGCAATCAACGGGAGGCCTTCCAGATCGGTCGGTGTCGAAGGTAGCCCAGATTCGGAAACAAGAGCGGACGTGGCTACTGGAACAAGCGTAAGCGTACCGACGGGCCGTTCGATAAGCGTCATGCTGTTCCCGAGTCCGGCAAGGATGCCAACGTCAAAGGTATCTTTGGCCGCGTCCCCACGGCGCTCGATGAGCGTCAGCCGTATCTCCACATCCGGATACCGCTTGCAAAACTCGTCGACAAGTGCGGTCAGCGAGTGCGGTGAAAGTGAACTCGACGCGGCAACGCGCAAAGTGCCGCTCCGCTCAGCCGTCGCCCGTGTGACGGCCGTCGCCAGATGGTCTAGCTCTTCCAGAAGTGGACGGCATCCTTCAAGGTAACGCGCGCCCGTTTCAGTTAGCGATACCGCGCGGCTGGTACGAATGATCAGCCTCGTTTCCAGATTCCGTTCAAGGAGGGCGATCGCGCGGCTCACCAACGCATTGGAAACGTGGAAGTCGCGGGCCGCGGCCCGAAAGCTCGCCATTTCCGCCACACGCACAAAGATACGCATTGCCTGGACTTGGTCCATTTCCTTCCCCTTGCGCCAAGGCAAAGTGTCTGCGATATCACGGCCGTGCACTGAGCGCAGTAGCTCGCGCTATCTGTCAGTTCATCGCGCTCTATTGACTTCAATAATCTGTCGCGACACCGTTGCCATCAGGGTTTTCCGCAATTCGGCGGCCGCACGCGTCGGAGAAGTGAAGAAATTGCCGGTCATGCCGGCAGACTGAAGAGCCCGCGCCTCAACGCACCGAACGCTTAAGAGACAGATGCTACGTACTTCAGGTCGGCACGAAAGAACGACAAAGCAGAGAACGCCAACGGCTCCGACTTTTAGAATCCGTGCCGAACCGAGAATGTCATGCTCTTCTCGTGTTCATGGTTCGCGCCAAGTTGTGGATTTGAAGAAATGCCATACGTCGTCGCGATTCTCAATGCTTTCGCGCAATCTGTCTTTACCCTCGACGCGATTAGCCTGAGGACCCTCGTGGGTACCAATCTGGCCCGTTCCCGCCATATTCGATACCTGTGCTTCTCTTCGAGAGTGCAGCCGTGTCCAGGGAATTGAAAGTCCGCTCAAACTGGAAACTCTGTCCAGGTCGCTCGGCGCTCGCTTGTTACGTCTACGCTGACCGTTTCAGGCGCGGTGGCGACCGCGAAGCCGACTGACAGGAGGCTTTGTAGGTCTCGTCTGTCTATCAGGCAGGCAGTGCAGCCGAAAAGCCGATGTGACTACCGAGACCGGCGGATGAACGTCGACCGGCCGGGCACAGACCATTATTCGACTGCTCGATGGCCCACCGTCAAGCGCGCGGTTGCGTGCGCACCGTTGGCGCACTCACGCAACATCTCGTTCGGCAGCGTCGTGGCGAGAGTTCACTGAAGAAGAAACTTGGCGTAAATAGGAGAGCAACATGTCGATATGCATGGCGGCAATCGACTCTTGATGCCTTTTCTCCGCGTAGCTTCGGCCCGCGAACGCCTCGATTGTGAAGCGGTTGGACACAATGTAGTAGCCCATGCTAATCAGTGTCACGTAAAAGTCTAGTGGATCGATCCCTTGACGGAACTCCCCTGCTGCGGCGCCGCGCTCCAAGGTGACCCGCAGAAGATCGATCACCGGAGAGATCGTTTCGCGCAGTCTGCTCGAACGTTCGAGATACCGCCCGGCGTGCAGATTTTCGTTGTTGATCAGACAGAGCCATTGAGGATTCTCTCGCAGGTATGCCCAGATAGATGTTGCGAGCTGACGTATTGCCTCCGCCGGTTGGAGACCCGATAAGTCGAGACCTCCCTCTAGCGCTGCAAACTTTGCATACATGGCTTCGAGGACTGCGACGTACAACCCTTCCTTGCTCTCGAAGTAGTAATAGAGCATGCGCTCGTTCGTCCTCGCCGCCGTTGCAATCGCATCGACCCGCGCACCGGCCAGGCCCATTTTCGTGAACTGGGAGATCGCCGCTTCGAGAATTCGGTGCCGAGTTCCTTCGGGATCACGCTTAACTCGATGTTCGCTCATGGTGCGGTAACCCCGCTTTGGCGTGCGACAGTGAATTGATAGGTGCACTTACCCGTCCGGAGCGGCTGGGTCTCGCCTCTTGCATCGCTGCATCCGACCCGACGGGGAGCAGGTCCGTAGCCGCTTTTGCCTTCCCTGCCGGTTTTGTTACGACGCGAATTTAGAGTTTATTTGTCGGCTTTATCGAGAGTTCTATCCGAGTTGTGATCGACGGCAAGGGCGGAACTGTTGGCCCGGACCCGAAGCTGGACGCCAGCGCGCGATGTTCGTGTCACTCGTATATGTGCCGTAGCGCTTTAATTTTTTCGGCAGCAGCGTGCGGGCGTTCGCTTTTCAGGCAACCAATTGCTAAGTAATGCCATCGCGTATAGCAGACCTTCAAGACACCGGCTTTCGCTACGTACATATAGTATAGGTGCGAATCGTGACTTGGTCGCCTCTCATTCACTGTTCGCCGCTTCTCATTCGACGTTGTCGCGGCCGTGCACCGAGCGCGTCGCCTTCTTGCCGCAAACTGCGTATGTGATATGCCGATGATGTCGTCGATGATTGCCGCACTCGCCACACGAGCGACGTTCTTAATCCATCAGCAACGCCTCGTACTCGTCACGGAACTGGTTGACAGAACTCTCCACCACCGTCACCGCCCCGTCGATAAGTCCGCAGCGTCCGCTGCCGGGAAGGATGCGGCACAGGTTTTCGAGAGCGTCCATGTCGGCTCGCACGCCACGGCCCGTGTCGATTCGGTTAAGCAACTGCATCAACTGGAAAGTGCCGCCCTTGCACGGCGGACACTGGCCGCATGAGCCTTGAGCGAAGAAGCTCACGTACTCGGCGACCTTGCGCACGATGCTCGTCCCCTCCGACACGACGATCATCGCGCCGGTCCCGAGACGTGAACGCCGCTCTCGTAGCGAGTCGAAGTCCAGTGCGACGTCGAGGTCGCGCTTCGTCAGCAAGGTATTGGAGGGACCGCCTGTGAAGACCGCCTTGAACTGCTTGCCCTGCAACATGCCGCCGCCAAGATCGAAGACGAGGGACTGGAGGCTCGTGCCCATCGGCAGTTCGTAAAGGCCCGGATGCAGCACGTCACCCGAGAGCGAGTAGAGCTTCGTTCCGGCCGCATCTCCGATGCCGAGATCCCGGTACCACTGCGCACCGTGCCGCATAATCCCCGGCACATGAGCAAGCGTCTCGGCGTTGTTCACGACGGTCGGCGCGCCATGCACGCCTTCCTCGGCCGGGAATGGCGGCTTGCGGCGCGGAAACGGAAACCCGCCCTGCACGCTCGCAATCACGGCCGTTTCCTCTCCGCCGATGTAAAGCCCCGAGCTGGGCACGACGCCAAGCGAAACAGCGCCGCCAACTGTTTGCTCGATCGCTGCAAAGAGCGCGTGCGTCTGCCACTGAGGTACCGCCTCGCGAGTCGCCGCAAGTGCGCCTTCCTGATGCGGATTGACGTAGAGAACGACGTGATTCGCGCGGGTCGCCACCGCGGCGATCAACGCGCCCTCGATCACCTGATGCGGCGTGTGCTCCAGAAGGACGCGGTCCTTGAAGGTGCCGGGCTCGTCTTCGTTTCCATTGCAGATGATGTATTTGTTGCCGTCGGCCGCGGCGGCAACCGGCGTCCATTTGCGATGCGTCGCAAACCCGGCGCCTCCCATCCCGCGCAAATCCGCCGCGGCGATCTCTGCGATGATCGCGTCCGGATCCTTCAAAGCCCTGGCGAGCCCCGCGCCGCCCTCACGCGCGAGCCAGGCATCGAGGTCCGCGCCGACGCGGAAATCGTCCCTCAGAAGAACCTGATTCAGCTTGTCCATCGTCGTCGCGCTCCGTGGATCTCATCACCGGATGCCTTCGGGCCCGCCTCCGCGCGCGTTCGCGCGCAAGCCGGCGTCGGCTCGCAGATCGAAGTGGGCGTAGCCGGGAAAAAGCTGCGGCGCCTTCACATCCAGGGGCAATCCCGCCAGCGTCAACTCGCGCTGCCACGCATGGACATGAGCGATGCCGGCGCGGCTCGCTTCGAAGCGTCCAGGCAATTGCGCCGACTTCGCCCCGGCGCGGCGCCCCATGCTCAGGATGTCGAGCAGCGCGTTGCCCATTAGACGGTTGCGTCCGTGTATGCCGCCGGTTATCTCACCGACGCAATAGAGGCCGGGCACGCTCGTCACGCCGTCCTTGTCAATGGCGACGCCACCATTCTGGTAATGCAGCGTTGGATAAACGAGGAACGGCTCTGCGGCTGCATCGTGCCCGCACTTGTGCGCGAGATGGCGCAACGTCACGAGCCGCTTCTCCAGAATGCCGGGGTTCTCCAGTTCGAGCGTCGGCGTATCGAGGAGCACGCCGACCTGACCATCGCGCACAATTCCGCGCCCTTCATCGCATTCGCGCAGGATCGCCGATGCGACGACATCGCGCGGCTTCAGTTCGTCGACGAAGCGCTCGCCCTCGCCGTTGATGAGCTTGGCGCCCGCCGAACGCGCCGCTTCCGAGATGAGCCCGCCCGCGAGATGCGGCGGATACGCGATGCCAGTGGGGTGATACTGGAACGAGTCGAGCTCGCGCAGATGCGCGCCTAGACGATACGCCAGCACGAGCCCGTCGGCGGTGGCGCCATAATGATTGGACGTCGGAAAAGCGTTGAGATGCAGGCGGCCCGCGCCACCAGTGGCGAGGATCACGGCATGCGCGCGCACCAGCAAGAAGGTGCGCCATTCAAGGTTGTAGATCACCGCGCCGGCGCAACGCCCGCGCTCGTCGGACAGCAGCTCGACGACTGGACAGCGGTTCCACACTTCGATGCTTGGCTCGAGCTCCACGGCCTCGCGCAGCACGCGCATCATCTCCAGCCCGGTGTAGTCACGATAGGAAAGGATACGCGCCGCCGAAGCGCCGCCGGGCTTCCTGCGCAGCAGGTTGCCGCCGATGGGCCGATCCTCCTCCTGGTCGAACGTCATGCCAAGACGGATCAGCCAGCGAATTACGTCGGGGCCGTCCATTACCATCTGGGCGACGAGTTCAGGATCGCCGCAAAAATGCCCGGCGCGTAACGTGTCCTCGAAGTGCAACTGTGGGCTGTCGTCATCGCCGACTGCGGCCTGAATGCCGCCTTCGGCCATGACAGTGTTACTGTCGCCCAAACGTAGCTTCGTGGCGAGAATCACGCGCGCGCCCTGTCTCGCGGCGGTAAGTGCGGCGGCACATCCACCGCCGCCGCCGCCCACTACCAGCACGTCGGTGGAAGCCAGTTGTGCGCCGGCGAGGTCGACATCGTCGATCAGCGCATTGGCTTGAAGATAGCCGGCGAGATCGGGCTGACACGGCGCTCCGCGATTCACCCCGACGCTCAGTGCAACCCGTGCGTGGGCCCCATGGTCGGGGTGATAGGCCTTGAGAAGCGCGTCGATTGGCGTGTCGTCCTTGCGCGCAGGCGGCGTCGCACCGGGGCGATAACGCTGGCGCGCGTCTTGATAGGGTATACCGGCAGCCATAATCGTTCGACCAGTCAGCGCGGCGGCTGCGCGCCCGGCGCGTCGAAATCGATCTCCATCTCGCCTCTCTCTATCTGCTGCAGCCGCAGCATGAGGTTAGCCGGCCTCAACGACAGCGCCGATATCATCCGACGCACGAACAGGCCGAGATGGTTGGGCTGAATATGCTCGGGACAAGCGAGCGTGCACAGATTGCACATGACGCATTCATCGAAGACCTGGGCAGATGCGGCTAGTTGTCCCTCGACGGCGAGGTTCACGCCGCGCTGGACGTCGAGGCTCTTCGGACAGGCGCGATCACAGCCATTGCAGTGACGGCAATGCGATGCTTCGGGAAAAACTTCGGCGATCGTATGCAGCGCCTCCCAGCTGTCACCGATATCCTCCATCCGATAAACATGGCGTGACGTGATGGCGAAATAGTCGAGGAAGGCGACCTGCATGCCGTCTTCAACCAGGGTTTCGCAGGCGAGCGCGGTCGTCACCTCTTGCTGGCCGCTGCGGCGGACTATCACGCGGCATGAGCCGCAAACGCCCTGTCCCATGCAGCCGACGCCCTCGACGAGCGTCTGTCCCGCATGCACGATGGCCTGCAGAATCGAGCAGTTCGCAGGGGCTTCGACCTCACGCCCTTCAATGCTCAGGCAAACCATCTTTTCGCACTCGGTTCTTGTGCGGCACGGCCCCCGCACTGGCGAATTCGGAAGAATCGACATATAAACCTTAGCACACGGCTGATCATTTCCAAGCGGAGGACGCATGAAGACGGTCTGGAAGGCCCTTGCGCCTCTCGTCGTGGTGGTTGTGATTGCGTTCATCCCCGCCCCCGAGGGACTCGCCCAGCACGCATGGTATTACTTCGCGATCTTCGCGGGCGTGATCGTCGGGCTGATGCTGGAGCCGATCCCGGGCGCGGCCATCGGGCTTATCGCCGTGACGCTCGTGTCGGTATTCTGCGAGTGGGTGTTCTTTAGTCCGGAGCAGCTGGCGAAGCCGGGATTCAATGTGGCGACGGCGAGTCTCAGCTGGGCGCTCTCCGGTTTCTCGAATGGCACGGTGTGGCTGATCTTCGGCGCCTTCATGTTCGCGCTCGGCTACGAGAAGACGGGTCTCGGCCGCCGCATCGCGCTCATGCTCGTGAAGGCGATGGGCGGCAGGACGCTCACGCTCGGCTATGCGGTGATGATCGCGGACGCGCTGCTCGCTCCGTTCACGCCCTCCAATACGGCACGCAGCGGCGGGACCATCTTCCCGGTGATACGCAATCTGCCGCCTCTTTACGATTCGAAGCCGAATGATCCCTCGGCGCGGCGGGTGGGTTCGTACATCATGTGGACGGCCATCGCCACGACCTGTGTGACGAGCTCGATGTTTCTGACCGCGCTGGCCCCCAACCTGCTGGCCGCCGAGCTTATCCGAAAGACAGTCCACGTCGACCTGGGCTGGACGAAGTGGTTCCTGGCGATTGCGCCGGCGGGCATCATCCTGCTGCTAGCGGTGCCGCTGCTCACCTACGTGCTCTATCCGCCCGAAGTCAAGCAGGGCAGCGAAGTGCCAGCGTGGGCCGCACAGCAGTTGAAACAGATGGGGCCGCTCTCGCGTCGCGAACTGACGCTTGGCGTACTCGTGCTCATAGCGCTCGGGCTCTGGATCTTCGGCGAGAAGTTCGTCAATCCCACGACTGCGGCACTCATGGTGATTGCGCTCATGCTGGTCACGAGGGTCGTGACGTGGGACGACATGCTTGCAAACAAGCAGGCCTGGAACACGTTCACGTGGTTCGCCACGCTGGTCGCTCTAGCCGACGGGCTCAGCAGAACGGGCTTCGTGAAGTGGTTCGCCTCCATGATGGCGGCACACATGAGCGGGGTCGCGCCGACCATGGCGGCGGTAGTTCTCATACTGATCTTCTTTTTCACGCACTACATGTTTGCGAGCGTCACCGCCCATACGACGGCGATGCTCCCGGTCATGCTGACGGTAGGCTCGACCATCCCCGGCATGCAAATGGAGGCGTTCGCGCTGATGCTCGCCCTGACGCTCGGCATCATGGGCATTCTTACGCCTTATGGCACCGGGCCGAGTCCCGTCTATTTCGGCAGCGGCTATCTACCCGCCGGCGATTACTGGAGGCTGGGTGCGATTTTCGGGGTCCTGTTCATTGTCGTGTTCCTTTTGATCAGCGTACCCATTCTTCTTTGAAGCATTGCCACAAAGCTCGGCGATCAAGGTGCCTGCACCGGGGTCCAGGATGCGTCAGGATCGAACTCGGTCAGCGGCTTAGCCGACGCGCCCCGATTCTTCTGATACACGACGCCGTTGTTGTTGACAATGAAAGTCATCACTCCGCTGGCGCCATACTGCGCGGGGTAGGCTGCCATCGCAAAACCCGCAAGCATGCGCCCGTTGATGATGTAGCTGAAAGCGCCGCCCGGCGCGTACTTCCCCTGTCGCGTTAGAATGCGAAAGCAATATCCGTGATAAGGGTCGCCCGGATTTCGATCCTTGAAATAATTCGCGCTCGCCGCAATCAGCGGACCGAACGGGCTCGGCTCTTCGCCCTTCGATTCGTCCGCCGGCCAGTAGAGCCCGTCGCGCTTGCCCGTCGTGCTGCCGAGCCTGCGTGCGTACTGCAGCACGCCGTCGCCCACGCGATCGCGCATCGCGTATTCGCGTTGTGCATCGATATACGCGCGCATCGCCTTGATCGCCTCGCGTTCGTTCGCGCCGATGCGTCTGTCCAGCACTTCCTGCTCACCTTCTTCGGTCGCAAAACGCCACGCGCCTTGCTCGCGCACGAGCGGAATCGGCATTGGCCACGCTTCGTCGCCGATGCGCAGGACGCGTCGGTCCCGTGACGTTTCCTCCAGCATGTGATACGCATTGAACTCGGCTAGCGCATTGGCGCGCAGTTCGCGATTTTCGGTTTCGTCCGGGGTCACGACGAGTTCCTTGTGCGCATTGCCGAAGATCGCGATAAGCGCGCCATCGTTGTTCGACCTGAGCGCCTGTTCTAGCGCGCTGACAGCTTCGTCCGGCGTGGCGAAGGTCTGCTGCTGATCGGCGGCAAGAACCCGCAGCGAAACGATGAGCATCGCGCTCACTGAGCATGCAACGAGTCGACGAGACGATATGCTCATGAAACGTCTCCTATCGACGGCCCACGCGGCCGCCTCCGCTGAACCCACCGCGACCTCCGCCGGAAAAGCCGCCTCCCTGGAAATTGCGGCCGCCCTGCCCGCCCGACGTCGACTGTCGGCTCGCTGCGCCGCGCGCGCTGTCCGCCCGCGCGCCCTGAGGGGACCCGTAACCGCTGAAGGCGTCGCCACCGACGTCCCTGAGGGACGCTGCCCTAGCCCCGTGGCGTCTGTGCGGCGGACGGCGCGCGCGCATTCAAACTAGTCGACGCGCAAACCCGCGCGGATCGAATGGATGCTACCCCCCGACTCGCTGAGAGCGTCCCGAAGGCTGCGCTGCGAGACCAATCGCTCAACAGGCCTCCCGTTGTAGGAAGTCTCGCACCACGTGAGCCACTCTGCTCGTTTGTGTGACTAGGAATAGATGGCCGTCCTCAATGACATGAAGCGTCGAGTGGCGAATACGGGCCGCGAGAACCCGCGCATTGACAAGCGGGACGATAGGATCGTCGTCGCCGTGCATGACGAGTGTAGGCTGGCGTAGCCGACCGAGCCAAGGCAGGCTGCTCCAGCCGCACAATGCCAGCAACTGGTACACGTATCCGCGGCCGGCGGGCGGCCGGATGTGGTGCGTGTGCTCCTTCAGCAATTCGGGATTACGTCGGTACATGCCGCCATAGATGTCGGCGCCGACCTCCTGTAGAAAAGCGGGGTCTCGGTACCGGCGCGGCCCGATCATCTTGAAAAGGACTGAAAGCCGAGCCGGCACCATGATGACGCCAGGTGTCGTGGCGACGAGCACAAGCCTCCGGCAACGCGTTGGATATCGAAGCGCGAACTGCTGCGCAAGCGCGCCTCCCCAGGACACGCCGAGCACGTCGACCGGTCCGTCATAACCGAGCTTTGAAAGCAGCTTATCGGTCAGTACCGACAATTTCGAGAAGCGATATGGCGCGCGCGGCGCGGGAGACCCACCCACGCCCGGAATATCAAAGATAACGACTTCTACGTCCTCGAGCGCCTCGACGAACGGTTCAAGCAGTTCGAGATTGGCACCGATACCGTTGAAGATGACGAGCGGCGGCGCAGCAGCGCTGCCGCGCCGAATGCCGACGCGAAGCAGTTGACCATCGAGGTCGACCCACTGGATCTCCATGGCACGCACAGGTTTAGAAACGGGTTGCATTGGATATCCAAATAAAAGTATGCGGAACGCTGCACGATGGGGCTGGCATCCCAGAGATTCCGACAAGCCACTGTTTCTGTTCTGAAAATCCTCGACCTTCTCGTCGACTGCGCGGTCCGTCGGCTTGTGAGAAACACAGTTCATCGGTTTAGCCGCTTCGGCGCTGATGCCGTCGGCTTCATTAGCGTCATGCACTGCGGACTCAACACGCAATGTGTCGCGCAATCGATGATGTCGCAATCAGCCGGACCCTCGCACCTGAGGCCGTGCGATCGAGAGAAAGGCCTTCACCGGCGACGCCAAATGATGCGTCTGCCAGAACGATTCTAATGTCGGCTCGTTTGTCACAACCCTCTCGTGGCGGGAGGGGCGGCATAAGGGGCAGATCGCTCGAGTACGACAAGGGTGTCAACACTCAAGGCGAATTAAATTGCTGCGAGCGGATGAGCGCTTGGCTTGCGCGTGCACTTGTACGCGGAGGGGCATCGAGGACTGCGCCTGCGCCTTTTCCGGAGGTGTCGTAGCAAGGATCAAACGTCCTACCGCCGCCGTTACATGGCGCTGCGCATCTGCTTGGCGCTGATATCCACGTTGCCTGGCAGGGCGCCCAGTACTGACCGCTCCTTGCGGCCCACGACTGCCGTCTTTCGTGGGTCCTAGGGGCGGGAGGCGTTCATTCCCAATTCCTCGTGCGGGGAAATGGCCGGGTGTGGCACCGCCCAAAGTCGCGCCGCTGTAAGTGATGGGCGACGATCTTGGCGGGATAGCGGTCCATATCGGAGCACGCACTGCCAATCTCGCGCAAGCCGGAGAAGCGCTGGTATCGGCAGACGGTGAAGGACCTCGTTTCCGGGTCGGTTCTCCATTTCCAGGGGATCAAGAGTAATAGCGCGCCGGACTGAAGCGTCGGCATGGAGGCGTTTGACCGGACGCGTTAAGACACTATGACTCTTTCCGGGAGGCAGAGGCTAGCCCACCGCGGGAATCAAACGCGGGTTAGCCCTTAGCGGCGCCACACCTCCCACACAAACTGCCGCATTCTTCCAGCGCCTCGCCGGTTGACGTATTGAACCTTCAGGAGTGGCGGAGCCGGCTCGCTCGAATCAAACGCCGTCCGATTGACGATGACGCTGCAGCTCGAGCCTGGCAATCGCATTCCGGTGCACTTCATCCGGACCATCCGCGAGCCGCAAGGTGCGCTGATTCGCCCATGCGTAGGCCAGCGGAAGATCGTCCGATACACCGGCGGCGCCATGCAACTGAATCGCCCAGTCGAGCACCTTTAGCGCCACGTTGGGCGCGATGACCTTGATCATCGCGATTTCGGCTCTCGCCGCCTTGTTGCCAACCGTGTCCATGAGCCACGCGGCTTTCAGGGTCATGAGACGCGCCATTTCGATTTCACAGCGCGCTTCGGCGATGCGTTCCTGCGTCACGCCTTGCTCGGCCAGTGGTTTGCCGAAGGCCACGCGGCTGAGACTGCGTTTGCACATCAACTCGAGCGCGCGTTCCGCTGCACCGATGCTGCGCATGCAGTGGTGAATGCGGCCCGGTCCGAGGCGGCCCTGAGCGATTTCGAAGCCGCGGCCCTCGCCGAGCAACATATTGGCTGCAGGTACGCGCACATTCTTTAGCTCGATTTCCATGTGGCCGTGTGGCGCATCGTCATAACCGAAGACAGGCAGAAAGCGCTTGACCGTGATCCCGGGCGCTTCGGCCGGGACGAGGATCATCGACTGTTGTTGATGACGCTCAGCGTCCGGACCGGTCTTGCCCATCACGATGTAGACCTTGCAACGCGGGTCTCCCGCGCCCGAAGACCACCACTTGGTCCCGTTGATGACGTAATGATTACCGTCGCGCTCGATGCGGCACGCGATGTTCGTCGCATCCGACGACGCGACCGCCGGCTCCGTCATGAGAAACGCAGACCGGATCTCGCCGCGCAGCAGCGGTTCGAGCCAGCGATCCTTTAGCGCCTCGCTCGCGTAGCGCTCGAGCGTTTCCATGTTGCCTGTGTCCGGTGCCGAGCAATTGAACACCTCGGCCGACCAAGGCACGCGGCCCATGATTTCGCAGAGCGGCGCGTATTCGAGGTCCGAAAGACCTTCCGGCGCACGTTGCGAGCGAGGCAGGAACAGATTCCAGAGTCCCGCCTTGCGCGCGAGCGGCTTCAACTCCTCGATGATGCGCGTCGGAACCCACGCGTTGCCTTCTTGCCGGTTCGCCTGGATCTCGGCCAGATATCTGTGTTCGTTCGGATAGATCTGAGTCTCGAAGAAATCGAGCAGCCTCGACTGCATCTCTCCGACCTTGGATGTGTAATCGAATTGCATTGCGTCTCCTTTCCTTTGGCAGTCGCGTCCGACTCGTCCACCGATCCCGGCGACGCTATCGCGGCGACCCCTTTTCACTAGATTTTCAGTCCGCCGTCTACGACCAGGCATTCTCCGTTGGTGTAGCTCGCGGCATCCGACACGAGATACAACACGGCGCCAGCGAGCTCGCGCGGCTCGGCGTGACGGCGAAGCGGAATCTTTTTCATCCACTCTTCGTAGATCGATTTGGTTTCGACGAGCGCGCCGGCGAACTTCGTCCGGGTCAGGCCCGGCAGCAGCGCATTCACGCGAATGCCGAACGGACCGCACTCCTTCGCGAAGGCCTTGGTCATGTTGACGACCGCCGCCTTGCTGATCGAATAGATGCCCTGCATGTCGCCCGGCTGCAGCGCATTGACCGAAGCGGTGTTGACGATGGCGCCGCCGCCCTGCTCGCGCATCATCCGACCGGCTTCCACGGACATGAAGAAATATCCGCGAATGTTCACTTCCACCGTCTTGTCGTATGCCGCCAGATCCGTGTCGAGGATGTGCCCGAAGTAAGGATTGGCTGCCGCGTTGTTGACGAGGATGTCCAGGCGGCCATGACGCGTGCGGATATGGTCGAAAGTCTTTGCGATGTCTTCCATGCGGCCCACGTGGCACGCCAGCGCTTCGGCGCGGCCGCCGTCGCGGCGGATGTTTTCGGCGACGGCCAGACAATCCTCGAGCTTGCGGCTCGATACGATCACGTGCGCGCCTTGCTCTGCGAGCAGTCGGGCGATTTCTTCGCCAATGCCTCTGCTGGCTCCGGTGACGAGCGCGATTTTTCCGCTCAGATCGAAGAGTTTGGTGCTCATGTTGCTGACTGCTCCCGTAGATGATTCACGTTTCGGCACGACACGCCAGGCGCACGCGCCTGCCATCGCAGCCGCTCAGTTTTGCTCTTCCTGCGCGCTGACTGCCATCTGCGCCAGTTGCTCGACCATTTCGCCGACTTCGCCCGCATTGGCATGCGACGCATTGCCGTCGATTGCGCGCTTCTTGACGCCCTGCGCGATAGCGACCAGGCGGAAAAAGCTAACGGCCGGATAAAAGGACCATCCGTAGATCGCAGGAATGGCACGCAGCTCGCAGTACCGCGCCACGATGGCCTTCTCTTCCGGGATACCGAGCCGCGGCCCGGTTCATTCCATGAAGCCCCGCGACGGGCCCATTTGCGGGAAGCCGCAGGCACATGCAGAAGTAGGCGAGATCCGCGAGCGGATTGCCCAGTGTGGACAGCTCCCAGTCGAGCATTGCCTTGATTCGGCACTGCTCTGAATCGAAGATCAGGTTGTTGTCGATTTGGAAATCGCCGTGCACGAGCGATCGAGTGCCGTCGTCGGCGGGGCAATGAATCGGCAACCACTCGATCAGTGTCTCCATGGTGTCGATGCGGCTCGTCTCGGACGCCCGGTACTGTCTCGTCCACAGATTGATCTGGCGCTCGAAGTAGTTGCCGCCCCGGCCGTAATCCGACAGCCCCACTGTGTCGACGTCGACATCGTGCAAGGTCGCCATGGCGCGCACGATCGCGTCGTGGTATTCAGCTTGATCCTCGCGCGCGGTTTCCGGGAACGCGGGATTTCGGAAAATGCGTCCCTCCTCGAAGCTCATTACAACAGCCGTTCGCATATCGTCTGCGAATGGCAGATCTCGAGCGTATTGCTGAGTTTGGCCGCGAGCGAGCTGGGTATTGAATCCGCCAGCGGAGCAATCTTGGTCGAAGTCCGGACGATGCTCTGCACCGTTTCCGCACGTCCCGGGCCTAGCGGCCGCCGAAGGGCTTCTGGACCCTCAGCTTGTTGATAGATTGGCGCGACCTGACGCAACTGCGCGAGAACGGACGTCACCCCCGGACCGCGGACAATTTCTGCGACTTTGTCGATCGGTGGCACGTCCGACAGAAGCGCGCTGTCACGCTGACAAACTTGAACCGTTTTCACGCGCAACTATGCTGTAAAAGTCAAGGGGCCGATATGCAAGAAGGCCCCGAAAGCTAAGACGATTTCAACTGTAATGACGGTCCAGACGGACCGTCGCAAGGCTGAATTCCGACAAATTCGGTGTATATGATGCGTTTCGCTCGTGCGTGCCTGCTATCAGGCTTGTTTGGCGCTTCGCTTTGCTTACGGAGCGCAGTTTTCGCTGCGGCTCAACCGGCATCCGCGCCATCATCTGCGTTTGCGTCACCGAGAGTGTCCGCGCCGATTCCTGCAAGTGCGACACGCCGCATCGATCTGACCAACACGCCTTGGCGCGGCGATTTCGACGCGATGCTAGACCGTCGCATAATTCGAGTTCTCGCCCCCTTTAGCCGTACGCTCTACTTCAACGATCGCGGACACGAGCGCGGGGTGACCGCGGATACCGTGCGCGACTTTGAGCGATTCGTCAACAGGACCTACGCCGATCGCCTGGGCAAACGCCCGATTACGGTCATCATAATCCCGACAACACGCGACCGGCTGCTGCCCGGGCTCGCGGAAGGCGTCGGCGATATCGCAGCCGGCAATCTGACGGTAACGGAGGATCGCCTGAAGCAGGCCGACTTTGTTACCGCACACGCGCTCAGGCCGACGCGTGAACTCGTTCTGACCGGTCCAAAGTCACCTGCGCTTTCCGCTCTCGATGACCTCAAGGGAAAGTCCGTCGACGTTCGCCGCCATAGTAGCTATTACGAAAGCCTGATTGCACTGAACAACCACTTCCGGCAGGTCGGAAAGCCACCGATCCGAATCGTGCTGTTACCGAATGCGCTCGAAGACGAAGACGCGATGGAGATGTTGAATATCGGCCTGCTTCAGATCCTGGTCGTCGACGACTGGAAGGCGCGCATGTGGGCGCAGATGCTACCGAACGTCAAGGTGCACGAGAACATTGCGGTGCGGGAGGGCGGCGTCATCGGCTGGGCCATTCGCAAGAATAGCCCCCAGTTGAAGGCGGCGATCAGCGACTTCTACGAGAAGGTCATCAGGAAGCAAAGCATAGCGGAGGTCCGCCTCAAACATTACGTGCAGGGTGCCAAGCAGATTCACAACAACACAGAAACTGCCGAACTCAAACGTTTCAGACAGACGGTGGCGTATTTCGAAAAATATGGCCAGCAGTACGATTTCGACCCATTGATGCTCGCCGCCCAAGGGTTTCAGGAATCGCAGCTTAATCAGGATGCGAAGAGTCGGGTGGGCGCGGTCGGCATCATGCAACTTATGCCGGCCACAGGGAAAGAACTCAACGTCGGAGACATCAAGGTTACCCAGTGGAACATACAGGCCGGCGCGAAGTATCTTGATCAATTGATGACCCGCTACTTCCAGGATGCCCATTTTTCCGAGGTGGACCGGCCATTATTCGCTTTTGCCAGTTATAACGCTGGTCCGGGAAACATCGCGAAGATGCGCAAGGAGGCTGCTGCCCGCGGACTCAACCCCGATGTCTGGTTCAACAACGTGGAGATCGTGGTGGCCGAGAAGATCGGCATCGAGACGACCACGTATGTGCGAAACATCTACAAGTACTATGCGTCCTACCACCTTCTCAAAGAAGCGCAAGCGCAGCGCAGCCGCGTGGTTCGGCAGCGGAGCGGCTGACGAGGACAACGCACATCGTGTAGCCGACGCTCAGCCGACACGCGGTGAGGTTGCTTCGCGTCTGGTGGAACGCGGTGATCACGCGACGTGATTTGCAACTCTCGGCCCCTTGGCGCAGTTCTTATTTTTTAATCCACTCCGGCCACGAAATGCGACGGGCCGAATGACGCGTGGGGGTCTGGCTGCGTCAGTCCTCTCCCCGACCTCATCGCTCGAAAACGTCACTGGAATTCTGCGGCCCCTAATAGCGGCCAGTCGGCAGCGCGTAATCCCGACCTTTTGTCAACGGTGGCGTTGTCAGCAGTCCGAAGGCAGGTCTCAAAAAAGGTCTGGTCACTTCGTACCCTCGATGGCAACACCATTGTAGCCGCGATTGACGAGGACGACTTCCGGCTTCACGTCGCTCAAGATCGCCGCTTGCATCAACGCCGCAGGTTGTGACCGTCGTCGTAAGGGTCGCCCGACATCGAGCGGGGAACTCGGGGCCCGTAGAGTCCCTAGAGCACGAACTGTTGTTTCGCGGCCTTGAAAATGCGTCAGCAGGTGCCCTCGGATTTCGTTTTCACTCGCCGCTTGTTCATAGTTGGCGCCTCCAGCCTCGCAATGTAACCGAAAACTTCGCTCACCTCCGCCGTATTATGCGCGCTGTCGCGCCCACGCACCCTGCGAACCGTTTCCCCGCGCGGGGCCACGAGCGCAATCTCTTGCGCCCGGGCTCGAGCCACGCTGCGCCCTTCTCCTTTGTAGCTTACGCCCGCCTGAACAAAGGCTTCTATCGCGCTGGAATCGACTCCTAGCGCGACTTGGCCGCATCGGAGCTTCCAATCAGAATCGGTGACGCACGCCGACGGTTGCCTCGATCTGATTCGATGTAGATGCGGTGAACTCACACCATTGATCCAGGCGACCCCCAGCGGGTTGCCTGCCCTCGCGCTCACACTTTGGTAGGTGCTTTGAATATAGACGTCCGTGCGTTTTGAGAAGGCGTAATTCGCCAGAGCACTCACCTGATTCCAGTGGGGAGCACCGCTACCGGCGTTGCCTCCGGCGCGCGAGTAGGTGTAAGCCGCCGCCAGCATAACGGCTGGTGTCAAAGCGAACCGGATGTTTCCTTCATAGTTCTGGAAGTGAGTGTTGAAGCCAGTAAGGAATAGTTCGGTCAGGTTCGTTTGTGTATATACGAAGCCTGCGACCAATGGACCGAACGCGTAGTTGACGCCTCCGCCCCACGTCTGCTGGCGGCTAGCGAGTGCCCCGAGCGGCACCGCGGTCGGAGTCAGGACGCCTGATAGCGACGTTCCAAGCGTATCGGTGACTGCTCCGTTGGTGTTGAGTTGTGCCGGGGTGCCGGCGGCGTTGTTCAGGTGTAGGTAGCCCGCGCCGAAATTCAACGGCCCCCACGCGTACGACATGCCGACGCTGTATGCACGATTGTTCGCGAACCCACCGGCCTGGTTCGAGAAGCCATACAGGGCGCCGAGTTTGAAGCCGGCAAAATCCGGGCTCTGATACTTGACCGAATTGTTAATTTGGAACGAGTCGTTCAGATTGTCGACGTCGAACGGGTGCGCGAAGTGCGTCCCGCCATACTGTGTTCCGGTCAACGAGAGCGGCCCTACGAAGTCAACCATGCCGTCGGTTTGACGTCCCAAAGTCAGCGAGCCGAAGTCACGACTGGAAACTCCGACGTAGGCCAAACGGTTGAAGATGCGGTTGGCAGACGACAACTGCCCGTTGTTCAGGTTAAAGCCGTTTTCCAAAGTGAAGATCGCCTGCAACCCTCCGCCTAAATCTTCCGCTCCGCGCAGCCCCCAACGACTGTACTGCACGCCTCCACTGGTCATCTGCCAGTTGCTGTGACCACCTGCTCCCGTGCCGGTGATTTGGCTGTTCGTGTAGGTCAGGCCTGCGTCGATGAGGCCGTAAAGCGTCACGCTGCTTTGCGCCTGCGCCACACCGGCCAAGGAGGCCAGCGCGGTGCCGGCTATCAGAGTTTTCTTCATGCGTTACTCCAGGGTTCGAAGTCTGTTTTCATTAAACGCTCACGTACCCCGTACCCCGACCGTCCTCGCTGCGGAGAAGTTGCTGTCGCTGTAAGACGATAACGGAAATTGGCTGTCCGAATCTATCGAGTCGTCGAGTTTGTCGCTGGATCGCAACGTCCGCGGATATGCCGTATGCGACGACCGTGCTGCGAGGCAAGCAACGCGGATTTCACTCGGCATCCTTTTGTTCGGGACCGGCGTTCGAATGCCCGCGATTTGATCTTCGCCTTGTGTTTTCCCCGTTTCGCGCTAGCCTACCTCTGCTCCGCTGGAAATTGAGCGAGGTTAGATCTCCACGGGGGTTCACTCGCTTCGGCGGGTTTTTTTCCCCTGGCGCGTTCGCGACGTTTCCAAACAACCGACCTCAGTTGAGTCGATCGTCCTCAGACTGCTGTGCTACAGGCGTATGTACTGAACGACGCCGCGCTGATGGCAGACGCCTCGCTCGAGGGCACTAAGGTGTCACGCTTGACAGGGTGAGTAGCGGTAAGGGCCGGGCGCCACAGCGCATGCAGAGGAGCGACCCACGAAGGCGTGAATGCCGCTTCCTTGTGCCGCGGCCGCCCGGTCGGTTTGGAAGAGTCGGCACAAAGCCCACTTCCTATCGATCGTCGCCTTGCCGAGGCTGCGATACGGGAACGATCATCTAGGTCTCTACATTACACGCCGGAACCGCCCGTTCAACGAGCTGGCGCAGGCGTGCCACGCCGCGACTGGACCGTTTGCCGCAACACGACGTCCCGCTCGGGGTCAGGCATCGCGAGTATGGCGTGTATGGTCACCCGCATCGCCCAGCATGCGTCAACGGAAGGCACGCTTGACGGATTGGCGGAGAAGGCCGAATAGCGCGCGACGTTGCCGGGCGCGTAGTCCAGCTCCCTAAGTAGAGAGAGCTTGAGGCGTGTCTCGGCCTGCGCGTACTGCTGCGGGCTCGGCGTGTCGAGCGTGGTCCCGGTTTGCGTCGCGCGGAGCGCCGCCAGCAGCATGCGGAAGTATCCGTCGATATCTGCGTCGGACATCGCGTTCAGCGAGACCCGGTCAATCACCGCGTCCATCTCGTTTAGGCCGAAGCAGTCGGGAGGAACGAGGGTGTCGAGCACCTTGGCGATCAGCGCGACGTACTGAAGACGCAGTGCGGGCGCCATGCGTCCGAGTCCTTCGGCCAATGCCTCGGCGCGGGCGCCCGGGTTCAGCATGAGATCACTCTTGCGCTGGACGTTGCCGGCGACTGCCGGGTCGCTGTTGATGCGCACGATCCACGCGAGAATCAACTGCCCTTTTTCGGAAGCCGGATCGACGCCTTTCTCGAGCAGCACTTCGTCATAGACAGACGGCCTGGGATTCGTCGCGGATGCCCCGGACTGAGCCATCGACGACGCGATATAGCCCCAGAGTTCGTCGTACCGGAATGCGGCATTCGCCGACGTTGCGCTGGCCAATGCAATAAGGCCGGCGGCCAGACCTGCGACCTTCGCTTTCATGTCTCCCCCGGGTCTCGTCAAACGCGTCTGCGCGCATGTCTTTATCAGGCTCTCCCTATCACGATAGGTCAGCGCGCGCCATTGGCACAGCACTATCGCAGCTCACAAGGTCAGCAGAAAAAAGAACGCGGGGGCGATGGGACTGCTATTACGCCTAGAGCGGACAGAGGCCGAAGCATGCGCGCGTTACGGTGCCGGCGGACATACGGGTGTTGCTGGGCCGCGTGCGACAGCGCGATGCTGGAACTCGGGCGTGCACAAGTCGACAGCGAAAGGACCGTTGGCATCAGGAAAAAACGCTTGCCCATTGGGAGATGCATATGCCCGCGCCTACCCGCGAGGACTGGCTGGCGGCCTGGGAAAAGTCCGTTCTAATTGCCGCCTGCTCGTAAGGACGCTGCTCAACGGCGTCATGTCCATGACGTGGAACGATGCGTGGGCGACGTCCCTCTAACCCTTCGCTCTCTGCGCCACATGCGCTATCCGGTCCCGCACGACCCCGATCGCCTGTTTCAGAGCATAGACGTCCTGAAAATATCGATACGGAATCCGGATCCGGCTCGCGTTCGCGTCGATGCTCTCGATCTCGTCGCTCCATTGGGCAATTTGGGAGCGGGTCGGCGCGGTGCTGTTCCACACTTCATCTTCTAGTGCTTTGATCTCGCGATACCAGACCACGAGCCGTTTTCTCATCCGAGCCTCAAGCATGCGGGGCAATGCCTGAAGCAGACCGACGAGGAGCGCCGCGAACGGCACGAGGATCAACAGCCGTCGTTCGATCAGACTCGCGAGCCAGAACGGCAGATTGCGGTACAGGAACGGCTGACCGGATTTGAAGTAGCGAACGCTCTCATCGGAGATCGGGAATTCTTCGGTGTTCGTGTTCGGAAACGTGCCAAGCGGCGTGAAGTAATCTTCATGACTGTGGACGATGCGCGCCGCGTCG
This sequence comes from Caballeronia jiangsuensis, assembly GCF_046030135.1. Taxonomy (NCBI): domain Bacteria; kingdom Pseudomonadati; phylum Pseudomonadota; class Betaproteobacteria; order Burkholderiales; family Burkholderiaceae; genus Caballeronia; species Caballeronia jiangsuensis. The sequence continues at coordinate 7,752 of NZ_JAQQDB010000064.1, read as the reverse complement.
AGCAGCAAATAGATGAGCGCCGGATGCATTGTGTCTTTCGATACGAGCAGCGCTGTTGCCGCAAGCAGCGTGACGTCGGTGCGCGGTAGGTCTTCGGCGACACTCGTTGATGCGCGCGGCAAGACGATTTTTGAAAGCGACGGGATTTTCTGAACCAGCGCATCGGCCTGCGAGAAGCTCATCAGCTTTAGACTGCTGTTCAGCAGTGTCTTCTGCATCTCGGCGTCCGGCCGCCCAATGAAGAATGCAGCGTCGATTTGCCCGGTTTCGAGCCGCTGACAAGCCGCGGGCGCATCCATTTGCAGTAGTGTGGAATTTTGGCTCGTGACGCCGCTATAGCCGAGCAGCAACTGCGCGACGTTGAGCAGGCCGCTGCCGGGCACGCCCATCGAAATTTTCTTGCCGCGCAATTGCGAGAGCTGGTCGACCGCAGTCTCGCCACGATAGAACACCCAGATCGGTTCATACGACACAGCGGCAATCGTCTGCAGTTTATCGGTCTCTTTCGGACTCACGGTGCCCGACTGGATGAAACCGACGTCGTAGACGCTCTTCGGCTCCCTCAATCGCTCGTAATTCTCCACCGAGCCGGACGAACCGCGTATATCCAACTTGATGCCCGCCCGCTTTAAGATGGGCGCGTAGCGGTCCGCAAAGCCGCGATAAATGCCGTTGTCTGCGCCGCTGGTCATCACGATGGTGCGCTGGAAAGCGGGTTCGACCATGATCATCATCACCCAGCCCGAGGCGGCCGACAGAACGATCAGGCCGATGGTCAGCAGGCGCCGCCTCGCCGGTGTCATGGGGGATTTCTGGCTGCGCTGCAGCGCTGGATTGTGTCTGGGACTCATTGCCCGGCGCTCCAAGTTTCGCCGCAGTAGAGAGCGCGGCGAAACCACGATCCGGTATGGGAGAAATGACTACGATACCAATGAATTGCACGGCTTGGGGCGCAGGCACGGGAGTGCTGTGAACCCTGGTATCGGCCAGATTGAGCTTAACCGCCCCGTTAGACCTTTCCGGCAGTGCCGGGAGCCCGGCGCGTGAGACACTCTCGGGCGGCGCACGGATTAACGGCGTTACTGCGGCGTCCACCACGGATAGGGTCGAGACGACCTTCGCCATGAAGCATCGCTTTTAACTCTCTTCAGTGGCGGCACCGTGATATCGTGGCCGAGCACTGGCAAAAATGGCAAAACGACGACGTGTTCAACACACCGGCGCCGACTCCGGCGGACGATGCTTAAAGCGTCGATGTACCCAGTAAGACCGTTCCGGGCGGTTCAAAATCTGCTCGCCAAGAACCGTATTCATGCGACGAGCGTCCACCGCGTCGTTTTCGGACGGAAAATCGTCGAACGGTTCGAAAACTGTCAACTTATATCCGAGGTAATTGGGCAACACTTGAGTCACGAAAGGTACGACCCGCGCATGCCCGAGCCGCGCAAGTCGCGAAACCGAAGTGAGCGTGCACGCAGGGACGCCGAAGAATGGAACAAATACAGAGTTGTCAATGCCGTGGTCCATGTCCCCTGCAAGCATCACGGGTTTGCCTGCGCGCAACAGTCCCAAGATCCTTCTTGCACTGGTCGAGCGTTCAATCATTTCTGCGCCGAACCTGCCGCGTTGTCGCCTGGCCCGTTCGCACAAGCGTGCATTCGACATGCGCGTTTACAAAAAGGGCAGCAGGCAAGCGAGTCGAGTATAGGATGCAGCCAACCTCGATTGCGACGAAGTGAAAACCCATAAAAATGGTAGGCGGAGCATTCTTGTCATGAAGGTCAATTTTGCTGTCGATCTCGACGTGCTTGTTCCTCGGTTGTGGGCGGTACGGAACCACTGAATGCCTCGCTCGAGATAGCTTCGCACCACGTGGCGAAAGTGGTTCAGCGCAAGATCATCCTATTCGGGTTCTGTCTTGCCGGGGAAACAGAGAGGCAGATTGGGAAAGACGACGTGTTTGCGTCGACTTGGAAGCACTTACAAAGCTGCCCCGAACGCGTTGCCGAGCCTGGCGACCAGTCCATAAGAATAGACAATGTTCGTAGCAGCGCTACGGTGAGACAAAGCCAACTTCGTCCAAACGTCTCTCCTGAGGCGATCGAGCGTCGAAAGCGAGCTTGCATATCGGCGCCTACATAATTTCACCGACTCACAGATCCGCCTTGTTCCAGAACGACATTCCGGAAGAGTTGTCGACCGTGGTGCTTCCTTTCGACTGCGCTAAACGGCGAACCCCGCGTTCGAACGTCCCCGCAAGGCGGAAGACCATCGTGGCGATGGCCGATGCCGACCGATGCGAGCGCGGACGGCTGCCGGATCACAAGGATGGTCCCTGCTCACACTGTCGGCAGCGAGCTTAGGCATACGGCGTAAGAGCCGGCGGCCGAGGAATCCTCCTTCAATGCTGACTGCCTTGACTGCAACGCACGTAGATGTGCTTGCGGCGCTCCGCTAAGGGCCTTGTGTCCTGCTTAGGACGAGATCACCAGCGCCCGACGCATTCGCCACTGGCGAAACCGACGCCGCGGCCGCCGGGGTAGATGGCGGTATTGAGGCCTTGAGGAGATACCCACTCGACGTGAGGAAAATTGCAAGCAACACAACGAATTCCATGATGTTCACCCTGTATGTGCCGCCAGCAACCGGGTTGTTACACGTAATCTGGAGCCGTTTATTAGTTAACCTAAGATCGCTACTTGAATCCCTGCCCGAATGAGGCAGCGCTAACCGTCGCGCGTGTTACGATGCCAACGTCATTGCCGCCGCGGCCAAAGCCAACCTCAACCTCGATGAGAGTTAGGCCTACGATTACGCTTCGATAGCGCTTGCAGAATCCGGCGACCAGTTGAGCTAGTGTCAGCGACAATAGCGCACCCGACGCGACGACTCGCAAAGTGCCGCCCGGCCCCGCCTCCGTCGAACTAATCGTCGACTTGAGGTGATTGAGTTCTTTCAAAATCGCGCGGCACCTTTCCAAGTAATGCGCTTCGGCATCGGTCAGCGAAATCTCGCGAGTGGGGCGATTGATCAGACCCGTTCCAAAGTGAGTTTCGAGTAATGCAATAGCCCGACTAACCGGCCCATTTGAGACCTTGGCTTCACGAGCAACGCAGTGAAAACTCTCCGTCTCCGCTACGCGCGCGAAGACACGCGTCGCCTGGGTCGTGCTCATGTTATCGTCCTCCTGCCCCGCCTCGTTGTCCCTACCGCCACCGGAGCGCGCACTCAGCAAAGCGGGAGCGCGAAGCGAATATGGAGCAGTATTGCGAATCTCTACGCTTATTAGATAATCCTTTTCAAGCCGATTGTCATCCGCTATTCCAGCGGCTCGCCCAGTTTCTTCCGGCATTGCAGTAAATGTTACGCGTGCAACTTTTCACATCATTCAAAAGCACTTGCGCCAGCCGCGTTTGCGCCTTGAACGCGCGCTGGAAGAAATTAAACCGCGCAAACGCTCTGTGTACATATCGCTCACATGTTGTCGGCTATGTCTGCATAGGTAGACCGCGACCAAGCCCACTGCAAGTGCGGGCTGGATTTGCCGGTATTAATGTCGACGCCATGCACAGGTACCGAGGCGGCTGCAAACATTCGGTTTGTCATTGCGTTTCAGCTTAGGTGAGAGATTCACGCGTGATCAAGGCAGCTCATCACCCAGCCATCGATACTGCAGCGCCAGCGAGATCACCTTCTAGTCACCGCCAGCCAGAGACATCGCCGTTTTCGAACGGAACAGCGAATCCGACTGATGCGGTACGGCTACCTAGACTAGGTTGAACACACGCGCGTATCCGAGGCCAAACGCGTTCATCGTCGCATGTATGTCGGTGACCGGGAGCGACGGGTCCGTAATGACCTGACCAGTGCAGCGGGTGTAGCCGGCCACAAGAAAGTTCATTGACTGTGGGTGCGGCCGAGTATGCCCACGGCTCAAGCCCCTGGGCGTCGGAATCCGTTACAGGCAGCAGAAGCGCCAGCGCGACCAAGAGGCGCGCCAACGCGCTGGTGAACGCGATGCGTTTCGTCACGTACCAGATGCGTCGCAAATCCACGATACGCGCAAAACAAAAGGCTGAATGCACGGAAGGAGCAGTCTCTTCCAATCCTTCTCTTACGTCACGCATGCGGAACTCGCATGGCATTTCACACCGCACGGCGGCTGGCACTGTCGACGCGCCGCGTCACCGGAGTGAGACATCAACCGAGAGGCACGTTGTCTTCCGAGCTTCAAACCCAGCCGTATGTCTGGATAGGCAACTGTCGGTCGCACAACAGCTCGCACTTCCAAGCCGCTTCCACCGGCGTTTGGGGTTCGAACAAAAAGAACAAGCTTCGCTGCCCGCAGAGCCCAGAAGGTCGGCCAGGTCGCTGGTCCAGGCGCTGCCTGGACGCCGTCATGCCCTCTTCCCCAAGGCGCGGGGACAAGTGAACCCAGAATTTCAGTAAGATCCGGACTACTGACCGCCAGTGTACACATTGCAGAAAGGCAGCGGCGTGCAATTGTTCCCGTTACGCGTTCCTAGCATCGACGCCTTTCCGCTCGCGCTTTGCGAGTAAAGTGTACCGCCATAAGCCGAGTCTCCCGGGGCCGCCTGTACACTTTGTTGAGCCTGCGACGGCATCGACTGCAACGTGTCGGGGGACTCTTGAGCTTGGGCCAAGCCAGCGAGCGAAAGTGCGGCTGCAACCGCCGCGGCCATAATAGATTTCTTCATGTTCGACTCCTGCACATGCGTGTTCCGATAAGTCGGCAATGGGACGACGCTCGCGCGCACTTTGACTGCTTGTCTTGGTCGCGCTCCGTAATCCAGTGCCAAGCCGTGGGGCGGGGATCTCTGGCAGTAGCCAAGGGAAATCGCCTGAGTTTCAACGATAAACCTATTCGACAGGAAGTCCATCTCCTTTTGCATGGCGTGCCGACGGAAGTGAAGAGAACAGGGGAGTGGCTCGGCGACTATGAGTTGTGCATCCCTTTCACAGCGACCCGTCTTTGGTCGTGGACCGCGACACTGCCGCTCAGAACAATTCGCACCGTGAGACATCGATTCTAGAAACGATGAACAAACCGCTCGTCACGCACCGCTCGCCTATGCGTGCGCAGCCGACGGCATCTTCAGGAGATTACCTGACTGGTACGAACCGCCGTGCCGGCCACTGCCGGTTCTATACCGCACGAAAGCGTTGGCAAGCCGAAAAGCAGGAGTTGCCAACCGGCATCGCACATACGTGCGGCGCTCTTAATTATCAAACTGATTAGGGAGCTGTTATCTGAAAAAATTCGCGACGCGCTCCCCGTGTCGAGCAGACGGGAATGCATCTCAATTGAACGGGCTTGCCATTTGATTGCAAACATGCGTTCAGTTCTTTGCAGTCCGATTTTCGCTAATTACCGAACATCGTCGGTATTCGAGAACAACAGATGTAGGCACACACCCTCTTGGAAGGCGAATAAATGCACGGATAAGACGATTATTTGTTTTTATGGCGCAGGAGCAGGCCGCACTGCTGGGTGCAGGCAAATTGGAAAGCGTCGACAAGGGCAACGTCGCGGGCGAACTGGAGTCCGTTGCCCGGGAGCTTAAGTACGAGTTGGGTGCGCAATTCTCCCGACTTCAGCAAAGCTTATTTCAGTGGAGCACCTGGATGGCGTCCGACTAACGGCATGGTACGTGTTCACGACGAGCGGTCCGCTATACCATTGCGCATCGAAAACGCACCTAACTTCGAATATTCCTCGACGAAGAGTACATCAATGCGTGGTCGTTAGCCCGAAGCCGGATTATCATGTGCACGGGTCTCAACGAGCGCCTGGTTTCGAGGAATTGCTCGTCGTTCTTCGCGTCGTATGTCGGCTCGATGAATATGAACTTCTCCGTCAGCGAGTTGGAAGCGAGACGAGAAAGAAACGTATCCATTCCGACTTCCGAAATGGCAATTCAATGCATCCGGCCGGTGACGTTCGAAAAGGAGAAGCGTTGGTGAAGCAGGTCTACGACGCTATCAGCGCATCTAGGCTATGGTCAACTAGCGTGCTGCTCGTCGTCTTCGATGAGCATGGGGGCTTCTTCGACCATGTGACACCTCCGATTGCCGTGCCGCCTGGTTCAGCCGAGAACGCCCGCCTGAAGACTCATAACTTCTCCTTCGACCGGATGGGAGTACGCGTGCCAGCTATCGTCGTTTCTCCATTCGTACCGGCCGGAACCATCGATCATTCGGTGTACGACCACACATCGATACTAAAAACCACGGACAAACTGCTGGGACTTAATGGACTGCTCGACCTGGCGGCGCGCGTGCGCGCAACAGACGACTTTACAAGAATAGTGAGCCTTTCAGCACCTCGTTCGGACATCCCGCAATGCCCCTTGCCCATCGCGACGATTGGAAAGGCGCGACCGTCGAGCGAAGGCGCACCTCGCTCCAAAGACCCTTTCCTACCTCTGTACGCGTATCATTAGGGCGTTTTTTTTTGGTAACCTTCTTGATAAGACGGAGCAATTCCAGCGAGGTACCGCGTGTGCAGGCGCCCAGGCCAACATCTTCGACCCGGGCGGAGACTTGTTCGCACCCGTCGCCGTTAGGGACAGCTCGACAACGGGTGAGCTGTTTCCTTGCCGTCCCTCGGCCTCCGACCTTTTGGGACCCGCCAACAGCCAAGTACTCCTATCCGGGTGATATGCGGTTCTCAGGCACAGACGCTCCCTTTTTCCGAATGTGCGCGCGTTTCTTGCCACGTAAGTGTCCTCTTTTGTAAGTCTCCTTTACAAATCTTTCTGGCCATTGAAATATTGGTCATCGGTGAAAGAACCGGAGTTCGGCATGGCGATAGAAGTGAAGTTGTCTAATGGCAAGTGTTGGCCTTCGCAAAAGGCGGCGCTTGATCACTTTCAGCAGATGCTCGGGCGCTATGCGGACGAGCAGGCGGTCGACGACGCTCAAGACCATGACGACCTGGCGGCGTTGATTGAACGGTACGATCTCGCTATCAACGCCGGAACGCCCAAGGCCGGAACGGGAATCGACCACTTCGAGCGGCGCCGCTATGGAAGCGAAAGCTTCTCGAGCGTCGCTTTTTGGGTTGTTCGCACGCGAGGCGATGCGACTGATTTTAGCCACGCTGTTGCTGTGAGGGCACAGCCTAAAAGCGACGCAGTGCAATTTACAGCTGCGTGCTGGACTGCCGTGCAACCGTTCCTGCTGGCCGCGAAGAAACGGGCCTACGAGCGGTACGGAGATGATTTGCGGCGCGTTCCTTGCGAACTTACTGGCGCGTCTTTAACGTATGAAGAAGGACATCTGGACCACGTCGGTATGTCATTCGCCCAGATCGTGGTTAGTTTCCGGGCGATGCGCGGCTGGTCGCACGGCGTCCCGGTGGGCACGATTACGACGTGTTCCGACACATACATGTTAAAGGTCTTTGCGGAGCCTGCCATGGCAGAGGCGTTTGCTAAATATCACAACGCCGTCGCAAGGTTAAGGATTGTCGCGAAGCGCGCGAAAATGTCAGCGGCGGTTGGACGACGTCAGCCAGAAGTTCAACGGCCGATTCAGATCTAGTCGCGCCCGAAGGCATCTGGGGCGGGACTGATGCGAAAGCCGACGACCAGTTCCCCCCTACGATATCTCGACTCCAGACCCGCTTCAGAAAGCATCCGATAAGCACCGGTAACCGAGTCCTTTGACGCCATGTTGGTCCGCATTGCCTAGGACCACGGAACGAACGGCCCTCGGACATGAATCTCC
>NZ_JAQQDB010000063.1:0-29746 GCF_046030135.1 Caballeronia jiangsuensis | reverse complement strand
GGTCGTTTCTTTGTTTTATTGGTAGCGCGTGCTGCCGGACATCTTCTCAACGCAGCAGTCGTTGCGTTTGTCCGATCAATTGCAACACGAACTAACCAAGCCGAAGAACCCTCCCCTTCACTGCGCCCTTCGTCGGATCAACGATTTTCTTTTGACCTTAGACGGAACCGTCAATGATTGGCTATCCGAATTATTTCGCCTACCCGACTACGTCGCCCGCGCAAATTTACGGGTTTTTCTCAACATAACGGGGCGCTTTGCGAGCGGTCTGCGGGCGCTTACGGAAGTGAACGTACAGACGGTTCGCAAGATGGTCGAGGAAAGCAGCACGCTTCTGAACGCAGGCGATGAAGCAGGCGCAGGCGACGTGCTCGGCTGGCAGTCGATCATGTTCGCGCAGTTTCCCCAAAAAGCCGCGTCATACGGCTAGCACATGCTGTCGATTACCACGTCGATGCAAGCCGAAATAATCGGCAAAGTACCTCGCCAGTGTGAATGCAACAATGAAGTTCAGCGACGTGCCGAACGGGTTCAAAGCGGGCGTGATGATGGATGGTCAGCCGTTTAATCCTGACTCCGGTAATGGCCCGGCGCGATCAAGGTTGAGGCGCAGCAGTGGAATTAATGTTTAGATCCATCAGATTGAGCTGCGGAAGCGAGTGTGGCGGCGAAGACCTCAAGTGGCGAATGGAAGGCGTGTGAGTGGCGCGAGGCCTGCTGTTCAGACTGTCGGCAATGGCACCAAGTTCCCCTGACTGTAGACCGAAAGGTCGGTGCCTTTGGGCAGATACTGGAAGAGCAGACCGTCGATGTTTTCACAAGTGCCGCGTTGCCATGGGCTGTGCGGCTCGCAGAAGTACACCTTCATACCGTGGCGGCGGTGAGCTCTGCGCGCGTTATCGTGATTGCCGGCGAGCGTCGCAGCGCTACACATCAGTGCGCCGGACGATGAAGCCGCCCGCAGATACGAAAAAGGCGAGGCCGATCGTGAGCCTTTTCGATGCCAACATGTAAGAGGCGCTCGTGCATCGTCACCCTCGTTTGAGCGCGTCGTCATTGCCGAATGACTTGGTACCGTTGCCCGACTCAGGTGGTACTTCCTGTTTCGGCCGGTGTTGTGCAGGAGACTTTTCGGTTTCGCCAGAAGTTGGTTGACGCACTCCTTGCGCGGGATCGCCGCCTGTGGCAGCGCCCGGTCCTGGCAGGTTACCCAGCGAGCCACCACCGCTCGCTCCGCTGCCCGCATCGCCGAGCGGCTTATCGGTGCTGCCCGGTCCTTCCAAACGATCGCTGCTCATGACCAGTCTCCTTTCTTTGAAATCATTAATGAGCAATGCGCATGCCAAGGGTGGTAGTTGGCTTGCCATGACGATTGTGTCGCGATCTGGCCTCGGCGCAACAGTCCGTGAAAGAGAAGCGCAAAACCAGCATTCAGTACGATTTTGGTCAAAGTTTATTACACGAGCCGCGGATCGTTTTATCGGTATCCGTGGCTTGCGGATCGACCCTGGGAACCGCCGGGCCGATTCAACGCGCGCGGTCAAGGGAGGGTGCCGCACGCACGCGACACAGCAGCGAAGTCGCTTATGGTGCCGGTCGCATTCGCCTGCGGTTTTCGCCAGTCAACCCTCGTCTTCCAGCAGGACGGCAATGGTTCCACGCTCGCTCTGGCAGCCCGCCTCGTAGTCGACGTCGTGCGGCGCGAGATGTTGAATTGCACGCAGCAATCGCGGCGTGAAGCTTGCGCCGAAGCGCGCCACCAGCGCGTCGCGCTCAAGCAACACCTGTTTCGTATAAGTGTGTTGCGATGCACGAACGAACTCAGTATCAACAGCTTCAACCCGAAGAGCGCCTGACCATTGCCAGCCTGCATTTGCAGGGGTCGAGTATCCGGACCATGGCCCGGATACTCGGGCGCTCGCCAGCCTCCGTAAGCCGTGAACAATGGCAACGGACATCGCGCGGCTCGCGCTGAAGAGCGATGAGATCGGCACGAAGGAAGCGCAGCCCGATGCGCGCGTCGCCAGCTTCGAGCCGATTCATGTTGGCGAGGATGGCGTGTTGTTGCATCGCTTAGGTTTGCGGCCGATAAGCCTAGTGCCGGGATCGCGTATCGCAGCCGTGCTCGGCGCGCAAGCGAGCATTCTCTGCAATCATCGTTACAGGCTCAATCCGGCGCTCGAAGCGTCGCTCGCGACGCTCGGCGTGACCGTCAGCGCGCACGACGAGAGCGGCTCGACTGCCGATGCCATCGAGGCCGATAAGCATCCGTTCTTTGTGGGCATGCAGGGGCATCTCGAACTGTCGTCGCGTGATGGCGTGCCGCATCCTTGCTGATTGCGTTTCTGGAAGCGGCAGCGCGCCGTTCATAGGCGTAAGCGCCCGCTTCGAAAGCGGGCGCTTACGCAAAAGCTCGAACTTAGCTGATCGCCTACCCGAACAACGCGGCATCGACATGCTCGCCCGATGCCACGATCAACACACGCTTGCCGCGAAACGGCGCCGCCGCTGAGTCCGTCATCAGGCCCGCCAGCGCGACCGCGCCGTCCGACTCCACGACCACGAGCGCTGCGCGAGCGTGCTCGCAAGGTGTGCGCACAGCAAAACCAAAGAGTGCATTTACTGTGTGCAAGTGACGGGGTATAACCGATGGTCCGCACAATCAGTCTTTGCCGCGCTTCAATGGCGGCAACCGGGGGAAGCGACGGCAAGTCGTCGGCGGTTTTGAATCCGGCGACGGAAGAAGCGATCAGACGCGTCGCGCATGCGTCGGCGTCACGCTCAGATCTTGAAGCTCTCCAGCGTCGCAGGATGAAAGAGCTCCTCGGGCTGCAACAGTCGGCTAGACAAGCCTTCCTTATGATGCCGTTCGAGGAAGCGCGACAACACATGCCGGTTCGGTTCGAAGCCATAAGACCAGAAATCGTGTCCCATGAGACGCCGCGCATTGCGTAACTGCTCTTCGACGAACGGCAACGTCACCTTGGTCGCAGAGGTGTCGCTGAGCCTGGCGAGCGCCAGCGCCTTACTTTTCTCGAGGGCCTTCGCCACCGCACCGGGCAGCCAGGGATGCTGCTCGGCAAGCGTGCGGCGCACGCCCAGCAGATGCATGATCGGGAAGAGTTTGGTGCGCGTGTACCAGTCGGCGGCGGCTTTTTGCGGATCGTCGAATAGGTATTTGACGTTCGGATGGCCGTTCGTAAAGCACGATGGCGCGCGCGGGCCGATGAGCGCATCGATCTCGCCGGATGCGAGCATGCCCGAGATCGTCTGGTTTTCTGCTGCGTTCTCGAGGCGCACGTCGCCGGGCAGCTTCAGACTGATCTTTTCCAGCCGGCCAGCTTCCTCGTAGCCGCCGCGAACCCACGTGACGTCAGACGGCTTCAGGCCGTGGTCCTCCTCGAGGAACAGACGCGCCCACACGTTGGCCGTCAACTGATATTCCGGCACGCCGATGCGCTTGCCCTTCAGATCGGCAGGCGACTCGATGCCGCGATCGTTGCGGACGTAGATCGACGTATGGCGAAACGCGCGCGAAGGAAAGATCGGCACGCCGATATACGGGCTCGTGCCCGCCGCCGTCTTGACGCTATAGCTCGACAGCGACAGTTCGCAGATATCGTAGTCGGCGTGTCGAAACGCGCGAAAGAAGATCTCTTCCGGATCTTGCAGCATGAAAGTCGGATCTACACCGTCGATCTGCACCTCGCCGTCGACCAGCGGCCGCATGCGATCGTAATTCCCCACCGCGACCGACAGATTGAGCTTGCCCATATTCAATTTTCCTTTGTGATTGACGTTTCGTCGCCGATGAGCACGTCGCGCTGTTCGGCGCTCGAGCGCAGCATCGCGAGGCAAATTTCCAGCGTGCCGCGCGCCCAGACACCGTCGTGCAGCGGAGCGGTGTCGCTGTGCACCGCGGCCATGAGTTCGTCGATGACTTCCGCCCGCGGCACCTCGGGCGCATCGAGCTCGATGCGCTCGCGCCGTTCGTCTCCATATACGACGATGCCGTCGGGCATCGGCCGAAGATCGCCGCGCTCGCACGACACGATCAGCGGCCCGAAGTGCTGATGCCTGCGGGCATCCGGAACTTTCGTGGCGGGCGCATAGGCGTTGCCGCCGTAAGTGCCCGCAGCCTTGAGACGCGCCTCTTCATCGCGGGACGCCACTTTTGAAAGCCTGCGCCGCGCGACGCCATACTCGTCGGCGCTGCGCGTCTGCCCCATTTCGCCGATCCAACCGGTCCACTCGTCCGAATCGAAGTGCCCGTAGCCGTTGTAGGCAAGCGTCGCGAATGCTCCGCTCTCGAACCAGAGCGTCGCGGTGTATGCGCCTTCCGTCGGACGCGCCGGGTCCCAATTGCCGACGGCGGCCCGGATACGCGTAACACGACTTCCCGCGAGCATGCGCACGATATCCACCTGATGCGCCGCCTGACTAAATACCGCGCCGCCGCCCTCTTCCGTCTTCAGTTCCTCCGGACGGCGCGGCCGGTAGAGATAGTCGGTATAGTTGAGCGCCTGGATCATCTTCACGTCGCCGAATGCGCCCGATGCGATCAACTCGCGCGTACGCAGATACGGTGTATCGAAACTATGGCAGTGACCCACGATGAGATGCACGTTCGCCTCGCGGCATGCAGCGATCATGTCGTCGCACTCGGCGAGCGACAGCGCCATCGGCTTTTCGACGAGCACGTGCTTGCAGTGCAAAGCTGCGATTCGCGTATGCGCCGCATGGAACTGATGCGGACTGGCGATGTAGAGCGCATCGATGTCAGCGAGGCGCGCGAGCGCTTCGACATCACCGAAGGCCGGCGCGTCGAAGTCGGCTTCGAACTGCGCCCGCGCCGTCTCGCGCGGATCGCAGGCCGCGGCGAGCTGCACGCGCGCATCGGCGAGGAAGGTCGGCAGCATCAGCGAGAAGGCGCGGCCGAGGCCCACGATTCCGAGTCTGATCCGCTTCATCAGACCTGAACCTGATAGTTCGATTCGAGTTCCGGCGCGTCCCGCCCAGTCGGCTCCGTCCAGACAGGATGCGCCGCGTATTGCTTCCAGTCGGTGTCCTTCGGCACCATCGCCTGAAAGGAACAGACACTGCGTGGAATCGCCTTGGCGCCGGTACCGATGGCGCCCTCGCCGGACTTGAACTCCTCGAGTGCATCGAGCATGCGACGGCGGAACTCGACCACGGCGACATCGCTCGCACCAAGGCGCTCTTCGGTGCGATCCGCGATCGCGCCCATCGTCACCCACATTGCGATGTCCTGATTGGGGAAGCCCTTGATGCCGGTGAAGTTCCCGGCCTTCATGGCTTCACGATCCTGCCAGAAACGGTTGTCGTGATTGCGCAACGGCCGATAGTACTCGTCGAGATCGATGCCGACCTGCTGCCCGAGGAACTTGCGCCACGTCTCTGTTTCCGGCGTCCTGTCCGGATCGCCCCAGGCCATGAAATAGAACGCGGTGCTGGTGTCGTCGCAGGGCACGTTGATGTTCGCCACGTTGTAGAGATTGTTCGGCGGGATCAGCGCGGTGGCCGGCGCGACGAACACGGTCGAGCGCACATAGTCATGCGTAGCCGCGTTCTGTATCGGGCGACGCAGTGCGGCATAGCGGAAGCCGTATTCGGTGCGATGCACCTGGAGGCGAGGCGCCTTGTCCGTCGATGGGCGCAGCCAGTTTTTCGAGGTCGCTTCCGCCCCGCCCACACGCGCTGGCACGAAGTCCGACGAATGCAGGCTCGAACTATGCGCCGAATCGATCGCGCCTTCGAGAATCTGCGCCCAGTTGCACGGCAGGATCGCCTTGGCGATGCTCACGCGCGTGTCCTCGGTTGGCGCCCATGCCGGCGGCACGAACTCGGGAATGGCGTCCTGCGGGCCCATGTACGCCCACACGAAGCCACCCCACTCTTTCGTTTCATAGGCCTTGTGCCTGACCTTCTTCGTCATGTCGCTGCACGAAGGCTCCGAGACCATCTCGATCACATTGCCCTTCACGTCCATCTTCCAGCCGTGATAGAGACAGCGCAGACCGCAATCTTCGTTGCGTCCATAAACGAGCGACACCCGGCGATGCGGACAGTACTCGTCCATTACGCCGACGTTACCGTCGGTGTCGCGAAAGACCACCAGATCCTCGCCGAACAGACGCGCCTTCACGGGCGCCCCGTCCGGTTCGCTGACTTCTTCGATGAGACACACCGGTGTCCAATGACGGCGCATCAACTGACCCATCGGCGCATCGCCTTCGACGCGGCACAGCAATTCATTTTCTTCGTGCGTGAGCATTTACGCTTCTCCTGTCCAACGTATGCAGTGGGTAGTGTTCTTCAGAGATCCAGCACCAGCTCTTCGCTCTTCGCACGCGATACGCAGATCATGATCTGATCGTGCTTCTCGTCTTCGCCGAGCACCATGTCGCGATGGTCCGCTTCGCCTGCGCACAGCGTCGTGCGACACGATCCGCAGGTGCCGCTCTCGCATGAACTCGGCGCGCGGATACCGTTGTCGCGCAGAATTTCGAGAATCGAGCGGTCCTTCGGAATCTGGAAGCAGCGGCCCGAGCGCTCCAGTTTCACGCTGAAAGGCGTGTTGTCGGCCACGCGCGACCGATCGACGCCGAAGCTTTCGAAGTGCACGCTGCCGGTCGGCCAGTGGCCGGTCACGTCCCGTACGCCGTCCATCAACGCGCGCGGGCCGCAGCAATACACATGCGTGCCGCTCGCGGGCTTCTCGAACACGGGCCAGAAATCGAGCGCTTGCGCAAGGTCGCCGTGGTCGTGATGGATGACGACATGCGGCTTCCATTCCGGGCTCGACAATTCGTCGATGAATGCCGTTGTCTCCGGGCTGCGGGAGACGTAAAAGAGCTTGAAACGCGGGCCGTCGATGGCTTTGAGATAGCGCATCATCGAGAGAATCGGCGTGATGCCGATGCCGCCCGCAACGAATACGAAGCTGCGCGCGCGCTCATTAAGGACGAACTCGTTGCGCGGCTCCGAGACGTCGATGCGGTCACCTTCCACGACGTCGTCCGCCATGCTGATCGAGCCGCCGCGACCCGCCGCGTCACGCTTTACGGCGATCACATAACGATCCGTCTCGGCCGGATCGTTGCACAGCGAATAATTGCGATTCGCCCCGTTCGGCACCCGCACCGTCAGATGCGCACCGGCAGTGAATGGCGGCAGCTCGCCGCCTGCGTCGTCACGCAACTCGAAACGGAAGATGCCTTTCGCCGCCTGATCCTTCTTCGTCACCACGAGCGTCCTGAATGACAGTTCGTTGCTGGCCGACTCGTTCATCACCTGCTCTCCCGCGTATCACCTGAATCGATCGCGCCCGCTGCGGCATCGATCACCATGATGTTTATATTAGATATCTAATCATTTTTCGACAAGCGGGTTTTCCCTGAAACGGGTCGTTCGCCTGCCGGCGCAGGCATCAAACGAAAACGGCGCCTTCATGCCGAAGGCGCCGCTCAAGTGGTGCGATGAACGATGCTTACGAGTGCTTTTCCGCGTGCTCGCGCAGCGTGTTGGCCGGCACGCCGATCAGCACGGCGAGTCCCCCCAGCATGACGATCGCCGCGATTGCGGACAGTCCGATGGCGAGACTGCCCGTCATCGTCTTGATCCAGCCGAGCGCGATGGGTCCGCAGAACGCGCCGACTTGCCCCAGGCAACTGATCGCGCCGATGCCCGCGGCGGCGGCGTCATCGGAGAGATAGGCTGGTGGAATCGACCAAATGATCGCGGCCGCGCCGAAGTACGAGATGGAGATCATGCCCAGACAGATAATGGCCGCCGTCGTATTGCCGGACAGTACGGGCAGCAGAAAGCCGCCCAGCGCGCCGACCGCCGTACACAGGAAGAAATGCCAGCGGCGCTCCAGCGTCACGTCGGAGCTGCGCGCGACAGCGAACATGCCGAGCGCGCCGATGATGTACGGCAGCGCGGACAGCAAGCCGACATTGAGCACGTCCGACACGCCCGCCTGGCGGATGATCGTCGGCGTCCAGTAGTTGAGGATCGTGCCGCACAAAGGCACCGTGCCCCAGCCCGCCGCGAGGATATACACCCGCGGATCCTTCAGCGCGGCCAGCAACTGGTGGCGCGTGTGTTGGGCGGGCTTCTTCTCGGCGCGGTCGGCGGCGAGCGCATCGAGGATGATCTTCTTCTGTTCGTCGTCGAGCCAGCGCGCCTCCTGCGGGCGATCGACGAGATAGAAAAATGCGACGACGCCCATCACCAGCGCGGGCAGCCCTTCGAGAAAGAACAGCCATTGCCAGTTCTTGAAGCCGAGCACATCGACGAAGTTATGCAGGATCCAGCCTGACAGCGGCCCGCCGATGATGCCCGCGGCAGCAATCGCCAGCAGGAAGCGCGACGTGATCCGCGCACGCCGCGCACCCGGATACCAGTACGTCAGATACAGAATGATGCCGGGCCAGAAGCCGGCCTCAGCGGCGCCGAGCAGGATGCGCGCGATATAGAACTGCGCCGGCGTGGTCATGAACGCCATCGCGGTCGAGATGCCGCCCCACAGGATCATGATGCGCGAGATCGTGAGGCGCGCGCCGATCTTCTTGAGCCATAGTGTGCTCGGCACCTCGAGCAGGATATAGCCGATGAAGAACAGGCTCACGCCGAGACCGTAAGCAGCGTCGGACAAACCGAGATCCTGCTTGAGATGCAGTTGCGCGAAGCTGACGTTCACGCGATCCAGATAATTGAGCACCCAGCAGACGAAGATAAACGACATCAGCCGCCAGGTGACCTTGTGGTACGTGGCCTCTACGCGCGCTGCCGCCGCGTCCGATTCCGACATGAATTGCGTGACTGTGGATTTGGCCACAAGGCGTCTCCGATTCCTATGCTCAAGAGGACGATGTTCCGGCGCAGACAGTTGCCTCACGTGTTCCGGACATGCGCTTTTTATTCGATATCTAATCATTATGGTAAGTAGGCCGGGGCGCGCGGACAAGTTCGGGTTTGCACCGAGGGCAGCGCGGCTTTGCAACGGATGCAGGGGGGACGGCCGCGCGGCTATGATGTCGGGAAGACCAACTGCATTCGGGAAAGAACCGCCATGACACGGAAGAAGACTGTGGAGGGCGCGCCACGCGAGACCGCGGAGATGCTGCGCCATTGGCACGAATCGGTGCCCAACGATCGCCTCGCGCACCTCGTGAAGGACGCCACGCGCTCGATGGTGCGCGCATTGCAGATGCGGCTCGCCGAGCATTCAGTGTCGTTCGGGCACTGGACCTTCCTGCGCATTCTGTGGGAGAACGACGGCCTCACGCAGCGCGAATTGAGCGAACAGGCCGGCGTGATGGCGCCGACGACCTTCGCCGCCGTTACCGCGATGGAGAAGCTCGGACTCGTCGAGCGTCAGCAGCGACCGGACAACAAGAAAAACACGCACGTGTTTCTCACCGCCGAAGGGCGCGCATTAAAAGACCAACTGGTTCCGCTTGCCGAAGAGGTCAACGAGATCAGCGTAACGGGTTTGACCGACCGCGAAATCAAGATCGCGCGCAAGGTGTTGCTCACCATCATCGAGAATCTCGCGGATGACGAATCGGATTCGACAAACCCTATGCGACGCGTTTTATCGACTCGCGAGTTGGGCAAGTTGATCGCGGAGCGTGGTGAGAACCTAGAAGACGCTTGACGAGCTATGACAGGCAGGGCTCCTAACACGACCCCGTAAAACAACGGGCGTCGAACGCTACGGACTGGTATATAGCTATAGCTGTTCGCGAGTCCTCTCGCCGATGGAAGCAATGAGGGAGGCAGATCAGGTTTGTTCCTTCCATGGCCCGGATGCCCACCTTCTGCATTGCAGCGGCCAGACGGACGCTCTACTCGGGCGACCAGCCAACGATTCTTTATGGTTGAGCCCTGTCGGATCGGAACGTTCGCACTTCGGTCATTGCGGAGGTCGAGTGCTCGCCCCTGCGAGGCGGCTGAGCGGTGCTTTGCCGCCGCTCGCGCGGTCGTCCGCTTGAATGTCGGGTGCCGATTCAAGTGAACGAGTACTCACGACCCGAAGCAGACCTCCAAAGCGGCGAGGGGCCAGCGGCGGATTCCCGATGCATAGCAGCCCTGCAACTGCGCGCGCTCGCAGAGACGCGCCTCCTGGGGGCTGCGGCGAAGACAGCTACGGTTACCAGAATTGAGACCGTCGAACGTTATTGATGAGCGCTCACATGATTGCGCTAATCTGCCAAGGTACGAATTCGTTCTGCCCGTAGCCGTGCCGCTCGCTGCGAGAACGGGTCCCCGAGGCGACATCCAGCAACAATTCGAAAAGTACTCGGCCCAGTTGCTCGATCGTCGCTCGTCCTTCCAGCACTACTCCGCAGTTCAGGTCGATATCATCGGACTGTCGTTGCCAAAGCGCCGTGTTGGTCGCAAGCTTGACGGAGGGCGCGGGCGCGCAGCCGTAAGCTGAACCGCGTCCCGTGGTGAAGCAGATCAGGTTTGCACCGCCTGCTACCTGGCCCGTTGCCGATACCGGGTCGTAGCCCGGCGTGTCCATAAAAACAAGGCCCCGCGCGGTGATCGGCTGGGCGTACTCGTACACTTCGGTCAAATTGGTGGAACCGGCTTTCGCAATGCCTCCAAGCGATTTTTCAAGGACGGTCGTCAAGCCACCTGCCTTATTGCCCGCAGACGGATTGTTGTTGATCTGCGCCCCTTGCCGCGCCGCATAGGCTTCCCACCACTTGATGCGATCAATCAGCTTCCGACCCACCTCGGGCGTTTCGGCGCGACGCGTCAATAAGTGCTCCGCGCCATAAATCTCGGGCGTCTCTGAGAGAATCGCAGTCCCGCCGTGTTGCACCAGCAGATCAACGGCTGCGCCCAGCACGGGGTTGGCGGTAATGCCCGAATATCCGTCCGACCCTCCGCACTGAAGACCGACCGTGAGATGACTTGCGCTGACCGGCCCACGCTTCACGTTGTTTGCTTCGGGCAGCATGCCCCGAACCAGCTCGATGCCTTTCGCGATCGTCAGTGTGGTCCCACCGCTGTCTTGGATCGTGAACGTTCGTAAGCGGTCGTGTTCCCGCAGTCCCTGCGTCTCAAGAAGACGCGGGATCTGATTCGTCTCACAACCGAGACCGACGATCAGCACGCTTGCGAAGTTTGGATGGCATGCATAGCCGCCAAGAGTGCGCTGCAAAATCGCTAGACCATCGCCTTCAGAATCGATCGCGCAACCCGAACCGTGGGTGAGTGCCACAACGCCATCGACATTCGGGAAAGCGGCTAACTCCTCTGGATGGATATCGCGGCGAAAGTGATCGGCAATGGCTCGCGCAACGGTGGCCGAGCAATTTACCGAAGTGAGAATCCCGATGTAGTTGCGTGTGGCAACTCGGCCGTCTGCGCGGACAATGCCTTGAAAGGTCGCCGGCTCATTCGGGCGCACCGTCTGACGCGCGGCCTTACCGAACGCGTAGTCACGCGCAAAGTCGCCCATAGCAAGGTTATGGGTGTGCACATGTTGCCCCGCGCGAATCGGCTGGTTTGCAAAGCCGATTACCTGGCCGTAGCGGTGCACCGCTTCGCCCTGACCGATGTCACGTGTCGCCACTTTGTGCCCGGGCGGAATCAGTCCCGACACCGTGACCGCTTCCTTGTCGAGCACCGTGCCAGATACGAGCTGTTCGAGCGCGATAACGACATCGTCGGCAGGATTGAGCCGTATGACACGCGCCGACTTCGACGCGGTGGATGGATCGGACATTTCGGCGATATTCAACGACATGGCGCTGCTCCTACGTTTCTCAAGGTAAAGCCCTCTCGCGCTTGAGCCGCGTGGCGCTCGCGTGACGGGGCCGTGAAGCGGTGTTCAGACGGCGCTTAGCCGCTTAGCCAGCGCTCCAAGGGGTTTTGCAGCGTGTGTACTCAAGCTGATAGAGCGTCATGTCCGGTGTCGTCGCGCCAGACTCGGGCAATGCCGCGAGTCCCGAAACGAAACGGTCCACCGCCGAGGTGACATAGTCTGCCCGGCACCCTTCGACTAACACGATCCATGTGGGAATCTGCGTGCCCTCCGAACGCGCCTTCTTTTCCGCCGTCTCAACCTTGCTGATTGCTTCGTCAGCAAGGCACAGGTGCACGCCCGTGATCCCCAACAAATCCACGAGGGGCGGCAACACGCGCTGACGCAAACTCTTCACGACGTCTGCCCCTGCGTCCGAAGGCACGTCGAAGCGTACGCTCATGAGATAGGCACCCTGCCCAACGCCGTCCGAATAGGCGACATGACAGATTGAGCGCGCAACGCTCCGGAAAGAGGCGACAACCTGCTTGGTCCACGGCGTCGGCATATTCAGCCGGGTAAGGTAGTCTTGCGCGCCGAGCACCTCGACGGTGTCGGCCTCGTACAGATTGAAGTACTCCGGCCCTGCATTCAGGGCAATGAAGCGTCGACCGCGTCTGAACCCGGGGATGCCCGCGCGTTCGGGCATGTGTTCGCGGTTGTGCCACTCGTAAAAATCATCTTTCGCTTCTGGCAGCAGGTCATGCCAGATTGCGACGACGCCCGTTCCAGCAAGGCTCATAACTCCTCCGTTTGACAAATCGAATCGTCTTAAACTGCCGATGGGTATTCGCCGCGGCCCCAGGCTGCGCCGAGCGTGTCCGTGTACTGCACAATCTTCTGTGTCTGCTCGCCGAGCCCGCTGCCACCGAGTGTCATGGTGTCGCCTGCTTTCAAGAAGACAGGCGGCTTTTGACCGAGGCCCACGCCGGGAGGCGTGCCCGTTATGATCACGTCGCCTGCCATCAAAGGCATGAAGCGGCTGAGATACGCCACAATGTGTGCGACGTTGAAGATCATGGTGCGTGTGTTGCCGGTCTGACGGCGCGTACCGTTCACATCCAGCCAAAGGTCGAGCGCCTGCGGATCCGGAACTTCGTCGCGTGTCACGAGCCACGGGCCAAGCGGAGCGAACGAAAACCCGCTTTTACCTTTGGTCCACTGGCCTTCGCGTTCGAGCTGATACGCGCGTTCGGAGACATCATTCGCAAGACAGTAGCCCGCCACATGATCCAGCGCGTCCGCTTCGTCGATTCGCCATGCGGGTTTTCCGATTACCACGCCGAGTTCCACCTCCCAATCGAGCTTTTGCGCGTCTGAGGGCAGAACGACCGGGTCGTTCGGGCCACTGATGGAGCCGGTGTGCTTGTTGAACACCACAGGTTCGCGTGGGATCGGCGTGTCGGTCTCAGCAGCATGATCCGAGTAGTTCAGACCAATGCACACGAGATTACGGACATTGCCGACGCACGCGCCGAGACGCGTGCCTGCTTCAACGACGGGCAAATGATCTAAATCGAGTTCGCACAGCTTTGCAAGCGCGACTGGCGTGATGGTCGCTCCATCAATGTCGTTCACGATGCCAGTCAGATCGCGGATCGCGCCGCTGGAATCGATAATGCCGGGCTGCTCACGACCAGGCTGGCCGAAACGGACGAGACGCATGTAGTACTCCTGTCAAAACAAAAAATTGATGGGTAATTTGCCGAGCTCGCCGAAGCGAATAAGCAACTCACGACCAACTGGCAACTCCAGAACGCCTGCATAGGATCCGGTGATCACAGCTTGGCCTGCGTACAATCCGCAGCCGCGCACGCGAAGGAAATTCACGAGCCACACAATCGGCGCGAGCACGCCCCGATCAGGGTGGCGTCCCGCGAGCGTAACCGCCGCTTCCCCGACGCGGTTCAGACCAAGGTCGAATTCCACCGGGAGGTCAGCCGGTGTGGCGCCATCGAAAAAGTTCACGCGGGGTCCAAGGACAAGGCCGGCGTTAAAGAGGCCGTCTGCCAGTAGTTCCGGAAACGTCAGCTTTTCTGGATGTGCATAACGGCATCCCAGCAATTCGAGCGCGAGGTGCGTGTCCCCAAGCGCGTCGAGTACTTCCGCTTCGCCATAGACTCCGCGCCGTGGCGGCAAGTCGCGCTTCAGTAGGCAGGCCAGTTCCGGCTCCGCCCTTACAGCCACACCCGCAGACCCGCTCATGTGACAAACATCGCCGCGATGAATATCAGCGTCGTAGATCGGAGCGGCGATGACTTTGCCCGGCTGCGGAAGCGCGCATTTCCATGCGCCGATCTGCCGGCCTAGTTGACGGCTGACCTCCTGCTGGATCGCGAAACCGTCGTCCAAATTTGCAGGCAGTAGTTCGACCGGCAGCCGCTCGACGAGCGTGCCTGTTTGGCGCGCCGTCACAAGAAGGCGGCCGGCTTTTTCGCGCTGACTGACGATAGCCTCGGCGGCCTGTGTTGCGGCTGTTATCTTCAAGCCGCCTCCCTTACGTTGGCCCCGACACTCTCACGCGGCCATACCGCACCTAGCTTCGAAGTGGCTTCTTTCATCAACGCGACGAAGTCGTCATAACGCTCTGGCTGAACGTGCATGACGGGTCCCGCCATGCTCATCGTGCCGACCACGGTACCGTTGGTCAGCGACTGTACGGGCACCGCCAAGGCGGCAACGCCAGGTTCGGCTTCTTCCACGACAAGCCCATAGCCGCGCTGCCAGGTCAGTTCCAACTCGGGAATCAATTGCTCGATGCTGTTGATCGCCTTAGGCCAGCACGCGCGGGAGGCGGCTTTTCCGAGTCCGGCACCCGATGCGCATCCGATCGCGCGGTCATTTGGCATTGACGCCAGCCATACCTTGCGGTTCGCCGTCGCATGCAAGGTCATCGGGCTATCCATTGACCGCCCATGCAAGTACCGCTGACCACACGAGGATAGCGTCAGCGTCAGCTTCAGACAGTATTGGGACGTGTGTTCGTCCCGCTCAGCCCGGCCCTGCTTGCGCGACTGCAGAAGCACTCGATGGGCTGGACTTTTCTCCCGTTCGAGTTCGGCGGCAATGGCGGACATTCGCACCCGGCGCGTCTCGCGTGCGAGCGACTCGATGACCTGCAGCGAACGGTCAACTGCTCCCTTGACAACTCTCATGACGTTGGTAACATGGTTCTTGATGGAACGATGTTACAACAATAAAGAACGCGCCCGAAAAAGTCAATCGAAGACGGAGACAAGTTATGCAGCGAAGCACCCCGGCTGAGCCACATCGCCACCACCAGTCGAAAATAGCAGCGGCCAGCGGCTGGATCGGATCAGCACTCGAGTACTACGACTTCCTCATTTACGCGACCGCGGCGTCATTGGTCTTTCCGCAGCTTTTCTTCCCCTCTGGCAATCCGACGGTCGCGATCATTGCATCACTGGCGACTTTCGGTGTCGGCTATGTCGCCCGGCCACTAGGCGCTATGGTGCTGGGCCACATCGGCGATAGGCACGGCCGAAAGACGGTGCTGATTTTCTGCATGTTCCTGATGGGCTTCTCAACGATGTGCGTGGGGCTTTTGCCCACGTATCAGCAGGTCGGCATCTGGGCTCCGGTGATCCTCGTCATTCTCCGGCTCGTTCAAGGGTTCGCCGTTGCGGGCGAGCTCTCCGGTGCCAGTTCCATGATTCTTGAGCATGCACCGTTTGGTCGGCGCGGCTACTTCACAAGCTTTACCATCCAAGGATCTCAGGCTGGGCAGCTCTTGGCGTTTGGGGTCTTCTTACCCCTCGCGCATTTCATACCGAAGGACCAGTTCGCTTCCTGGGGATGGCGGATTCCGTTCCTGTTCAGCGTTGTCGTTATCTTTGTTGGCTACGTCATCCGCCGCCAGGTTCGCGAAACCCCGACTTTTGCCCAGGAGCGAGCTCACGGCGAGGTTCCCGCCTCACCGGTCGCCGAAGTCCTGCGGCAGAACTGGGGCGATGTTTTGCGCGTCGTCTGCATGGCACTCACCGCCGTCGTCGTGTTTCTCGCTACAGTGTTCGGTACTGCGTACGCGGTACAGCCGGCGTACGGTATCGGCTTTCCTGCCGGAGTCTATCTCTGGATTCCAGTTCTCGGGAACATTTGCTCCGTCATACTGATTCCTTTCGTCGGCAATCTCTCAGACAAGATCGGCCGCAGGCCGCCCGTACTTGTCGGGGCCTTGAGCGCCGGCCTGCTTTCCTTCGGCTTCCTCTACGCGATTAGCATTCACAACCTCTGGCTCTCGCTGATTTTTTCGGCGCTCATGTGGGGCATCGCCTACCAGGGCTTTAACGGTGTGTTCCCGAGCCTGTTCCCAGAACTCTTCCGACCGCGGGTGCGCGTGACGGGAATGGCCATCGGGCAGAATGTCGGGACGACGTTGTCGGCCTTGATACCTGCACTGTTCGTCGCAGTCGCGCCCCCTGGCTCCGCTAACATCCCATTGAAGATCGGTTTTCTCACATTCGGTATTTGTCTGGTTGCCGCGTTTGCCGCGTTTACCACTCGGGAAACGTACCGTATCCGCCTTGATGATCTCGGCGACCGCAGCGCTATTCCTGTACCCAAGGCCGAATATGAACGGCTGCGCAGTGAATCGATGACCGCGACGAGCAAGAATGCCGCTGAGACGGGGTTTGTCCGCAACGTGCAGTCTTAAGCCGCCGCCGGCCGGCTAACTCAACGTAATCGCCCCTTGGGCGCAACGCAAATCGGACGTCCATGCAAACGTGTACCTCGGCGCCGGACGCCAGTTCGAACGTGCACGAGTTCATCGCGTTGTCGTGGGCCGAAGGATAGTCATCGATCGGCGCGGCTTGGGTCACGCACGCATTCACGCTCGTTCATCACAGTCTACATAGGATTACTAACCTATCAGGATAGCCGATCTACTAAATATCGCGATCCCAAGTTAATTCGCAAGACCATTTATCCGGGGACGTGCAGGCTGGCGTATGCGATTTCCACGTAATCGAGACGTAACCGGCGACGCTTATGAGCGCACTTACGGCGTCGGTGCTGACCTCGTTAAAACAAACGTAACTCGCTTTATACACAATAGGAGACGCAATGAAGACAATGAGGACTTTTGAAGTGATCAAGGCCGCCGTCGTCGCGACAACAGCATTCGCGGCCACTGCGCCGGCGTTCGCACAAAGCAGCGTCACACTGTACGGCATCGTCGATGATTCGATCATCTATCAAAGCAGCCAGACCTCGCTGGGTTCTACAAACGGCGGCCGTTCGAACGTCAAGACGGCATCGGGCATCTGGGCGGGCAGCCGTTTCGGCCTGAAGGGTGGCGAGGATCTGGGCGGGGGCACCAAGGCCATTTTCCAGTTGGAATCCGGCTTCAACGTCAACAACGGCGCGCAGCAATACGCGAACGCGATGTTCGGCCGTCAAGCCTGGGTCGGTCTGACGAACCAGACGTTCGGCACGTTCACCTTGGGTCGCCAGTACACGTCGTACTACACGCTGATGTCGCCGTACAGCCCAACGAACTGGCTGACCGGCTACTTCGGCGCGCACCCGGGCGATCTGGACGCATTGGACACGATCTACCGCGCGAATAACTCGATTGTCTATACGTCGCCGCAGCTCTACGGCGTGACGCTCAGCGGCTCATACTCGCTCGCAGGCGTGCCTGACAGCGTATACCGCGGCTCGACGTGGTCGGCTGCGATCCAGTATCAGCAAGGCCCGATCGGCGGTACGGTTGCCTTCATGCGGATCAACAACTCGACCGTCGGCGGTGGCGTCTACGGCGCGGATTCGACGATGAACACGGCAGGCCAGTCGGGCGTGTCAGCGGTGACGAACGGGTATCAAGGCGCGCAGGCGCAGAATCGTTTCGCGGTCGGCCTCGGCTACGTATTCAACAGCGCGTGGGATCTCTCGGCGACTTACACAAACGTTCAGTACATCCCGGGCGTGCTGTCCAAGTTCACCGATGAGCAAGTCTTTAATACCGCTGGTACCGTACTGCACTGGAAGGCCACGACAGCATGGGACTTCGCTGCGGGCTACAGCTACACGTGGGCGAGCAAGGCAAACAGTATCGACGACGCAGCGTCGTACCACCAGTTCAGTTTGTCCCAGTACTACGCGCTGTCCAAGCGGACCGGCTTCTACGCCCTGGAAGCGTTCCAGCGCGCGAACGGCCGAACGCTCGGCACGCCGACGTTCACGGCGGCAGGCGCGACGAACCGGCAGATCGATGCAACAGCATCAGTCGGCGACGGCTTTCAGTCGACTCCGTCGTCCTCGCGCAGTATGTTCGTAGCAGGCATAGGCATCGTCCATCGCTTCTAATCTAAGCACCCGCGGAGGTCCTTTCCTTCCCTGCGACAGAGTATGGTGAGGCCACCGACCGGTGGTCCACCGTGCAACCGCGAGCTAACCGCCGCCCGGATGCAATTCCCAGCCAGGAGATGACCAGACGAGATCGGGTTTTCCTTGGAACAGCGTCGGCGCGGGCTGCGACGTGTGGTTTGCTGCCTCTTCATGCCACTTTCATGCCACAGGCTTACTTGCCGAGCCTCGCGAGATGAATCCGGCATTTCAAGCCGCCTGGTTGACGTCTCGATCAACGCTCTGTCGCGGCCAGACGGCCCCCAGTTTCGCCGACGCTTCGCGCAGAAACCCATGAAAGGCGTCGTAACGCTCCGGCGGTATGCGCAAAACCGGCCCAGCGATACTTATTGTCCCGACTACCACCCCGTCAACCAGCGAACGCACGGTGACGGCCATCGCGACCACACCGGGCTCGGCTTCCTCCACGACAAGACCATAGCCGCGTTGCCTCGTCAGTTCGAGCTCCGGTAATAATCGGTCGACACTATTAATCGCCTTGGATGTCCCTGCGCCGTTGGGCTGGCCGAGCCCGCCGCGCAGTGCGAGCCCGATTGCTTCGTCGTTTGACATTGCCGCCAACCACACCTTTCCGACCGATGTGGCATGCAAGGCAATGGGACTATGCATGGACGGCGAATACATCAGCCCCGGCGCCGCACCTTGAGACGCAGCGAACCAAGCAAGTGTCCCTTCATTCACCACTGTAAGCCGCACAAGCTCATGGCACTGCGCTGCGACTTCATCGAGGATAGGCTGCACCAGGCCCGGCAACCCGAGGCCGTGCAGGTATCGCTGACCGAGCAAAGAAAGCTTCAAGGTCAGGCGGTACTGGGAAGTCTGTTCATCTTGCTCAGCCCACCCCTGCTCGCAAAGCTGCGCAAGCACTCGATGGGCGGGCCCTTTCTCGAGCTCGAGTTCAGCGGCGATATCGGACATACGCATCCAGCGCGCCTCCCGTGCGAGTAACTCGATCGCTTGAAGCGATCGGTCAACTGCTCCCTTGACAACTCTCATGATGTAGGTAATATGGTTCTTAATGGAACGATGTTACAACTATAAAGAATGGCATCGAAAAGTCAATCTAGACGGAGACAAGTCATGAGTGGAAGCACCCAGGTTGAAGCCCATCGCCGGCGCCAGTCGAAGATCGCCGCCGCGAGTGGCTGGATTGGCTCTGCACTTGAGTACTACGATTTCTTCATCTACGCGACCGCAGCGTCGTTGCTCTTTCCGCAGCTCTTCTTCCCCTCCAACAATCCGACGGTTGCCATCATCGCATCACTGGCGACTTTCGGTGTCGGATACGTCGCCAGACCGATCGGGGCGATGGTGCTCGGCCACGTCGGCGACCGACACGGTCGGAAGACGGTACTGATTTTTTGCATGTTTTTAATGGGTTTTTCCACGATGGGCGTGGGACTCTTGCCCACTTACCACCAAGTCGGCATCTGGGCGCCGTTGCTGCTCGTCATCCTGCGGCTCATTCAGGGTTTTGCCGTCGCAGGCGAGGTCTCCGGCGCCAGTTCCATGATTCTTGAACATGCGCCGTTCGGTCGACGGGGCTATTTTGCGAGTTTCACCCTACAAGGGGTACAAGCCGGGCAGCTCCTCGCGGCGGCGGTCTTCTTGCCCTTGGCGCATTTCTTACCGAAGGATCAATTCGCTTCTTGGGGATGGCGCGTTCCATTCCTTCTTAGCTTTGTCGTGATCGTCATGGGGTACGTCATTCGCCGACAGGTTGAGGAAACTCCAGCTTTCCGCGACGAGCAAGCGCACGGCGAGGTACCTTCGTCGCCAGTCGTTGAAGTCCTCCGACAGAGTTGGGACGATGTCTTGCGCGTAGTCTGCATGGCGCTCGTCGCGGTCATCGCACTCCTTGCTACAGTGTTCGGCGCCGCGTATGCAGTCCAGCCAGCCTACGGTATCGGCTTTCCTGTTGGTGTCTTTCTGTGGATACCGGTTCTGGGAAACATCTGCTCGGTCATTCTGATTCCCTTCGTCGGCAATCTCTCTGACAAAATCGGCCGCAGGCCGCCAGTTCTCGCCGGCGTGCTCACCGCTGGGCTACTCTCCTTCGCATACCTGTACGCGATCAGCATCCATAACCTCTGGCTCACGATCATTCTTTCGGTGCTGATGTGGGGCATCGCCTACCAAGGCTTCAATGGTGTGTTCCCGAGCCTCTTCCCAGAACTGTTCCGTACGCGGGTGCGCGTGACGGGCATGGCCATCGGACAAAACGTTGGGACGACGCTTGCAGCACTGACGCCCACACTGTTCGTAGCCGTCGCGCCCCCCGGTACCGCCAACATTCCGCTGAAAATCGGCTGCCTGACGTTCGGCATCTGTCTCATCGCCGCGTTCGCCGCTTTCACCACGCGGGAGACGTATCGGATCCGCCTTGACGACCTTGGCGACCGCGATGCAGTACCTGTGCCCAAAGCCGAGTACGACCGGGCGCGCGCCGAGGCGGTGGCCGGACGAATCGGCACAGCCGGTGCGCAGGACCTTGCAAATCAGGCGCACTCGTAACTGCTTTGGCCGGTCCACTGGTCGCGGGTGCGCGGCAGGGTGACTTGGCTTGAGCCGAACAGAATCGATGTAACCGCGGCACTAGCGAATAGTTTGACGCCGCATAAAGGAAATGCACATGCACAACGAAGACACACCCCGCTACGACGGCCCACGTGAGCTCGCGCAATCTCTGAGCGCGTTTGCGCGCATTAGCGCAGCTGGCGCGCCCTGGAACCAGGAAGGCTTGCGCGCTGATTCTGAGTACCGCGACCTCGGACTCGCCGCGGTGACCGACGGGCGCATCGGGGCAAAACACATTCGCGCGCTCAAGCCGTTCACCGAGCCTACTGGCTGGCACTGGCACGACATGACCGGCCACTACTTGTATGTGCTGCGCGGATCCGTGACGTTCCGTTTCGCCGGAGTCGAGGGCGACGTGACGCTCAACGCGGGTGACGGCCTTTCACAGCCCGCCGGCGTGCCTCAC
This sequence comes from Caballeronia jiangsuensis, assembly GCF_046030135.1. Lineage (NCBI taxonomy): Bacteria > Pseudomonadati > Pseudomonadota > Betaproteobacteria > Burkholderiales > Burkholderiaceae > Caballeronia > Caballeronia jiangsuensis. The sequence continues at coordinate 8,525 of NZ_JAQQDB010000063.1, read as the reverse complement.
AACGTAATGTGGCGCTCCGACGACCTCGAGGTCATCGAGATCAATGAGCCCGCTGTGTACGGCACTTGGGATCTGCAGGTACCACCGGCGCCGTGGAAGTGAAACACCGCACCTTAAGCCAACATCGAGCAACCATGCAGCAATGAATCCACATATCACTGGTAACACGCGACTCTATGGGTTAGTGGGAGATCCACTGACGGCCGCTAAGTCGCCACAATTGTTGAACCAGCTCTTTGCTGAACAGCGCGTGGACGCGGCTTGCGTTCCGTTCTGGGTCAAGGCAGCGAGCCTGTCTGACTTCGTCGACGGTGCTCGAGCGATGAGCAACCTTTCCGGCATGCTCGTCACCATGCCCCATAAACAACGGATGCTGGAATATGTCGACGAACTAGATTCAACGGCTCGACAGGTCGGCGCGCTCAACGTCATCCGTTGTGAGGCAGATGGACGTTGGGTTGGAGCGATATTCGATGGCGTTGGCTGTGTTCTTGGGATGCAATGGGAAGGCCACCATCCGGCCAATAAGTCCGTGCTTCTCGTCGGCGCCGGAGGCGCCGGCAGCGCGATCGCATTTGCGGTCGCGTCCGCAGGCACTAGCAAGCTGATCATATCCGATGCCGATGGCCATCGGGCGGGCGACCTTGCGGCATCTGTTGCTGCCGAAACCGGCTGCGAAGCGCGCTCGGGGCCGCCCGACCCCCAAGGCTTCGACATCGTCATCAATGCCACGCCGCTCGGCATGAGATTGGGCGATGCCATGCCGGTTGATCCCGAGCGGCTTTCGCCTGGCGCCATCGTCGTCGACATCATCAACGCGCCCGAGCCAACGCCGCTTCGACGCGCCGCGCATGCGCGCGGGTGCCGCACCCAGGACGGGGGGCCGATGCATCAAGGGCAGGCCGTCTACGCAATGAAGTTTTTGGGTTTCGATTACCTCCCCGATGGACGATCAGCGCCGGCCCACGGTCCGCGATGACTTGATAATTTCAAAGGAGACTATGTATGAGAGTTGCTTTGCTGGAGGTCAGCCATTGGCATGTCCCGCTCTATCTGGATGCGCTGGAAGCGCCTGGAATTGAAGTGGTTGCGGTGTCGGATGCGGAAGATGTCAAGGGTGAGGCAATCGCCGCACGATTCGGGAGCAAGCTATATTCGTCGGCCTATGAATTGCTCGAGCGTGAGAAAGTCGATTTTGCATTCGTGTTCGGACGGCATTCCGAGATGCCTGCGCTCGCCGAGGCCGTGATCGCGCGAAACATTCCCTTCGCGCTGGAAAAACCATGTGGCGTGAGCATGTCACAAGTCACCCGGCTTCGAAAACTGACAGAGGAAGCCAACCTTTATTGCGCAGTGCCACTCATCTTCCGAATGAGCGAGTTGCTCAGTTCGCTAGAAGATGCAGAAGGGCGCATTCCATCGGACTTCAACTACATGTCGTTCCGGTTCATTGTCGGACCGCCCAGTCGATACGAAGCGGCCGGTGCCGGCTGGGCGCTCGATCCGGCTTATTCCGGAGGCGGATCGACAATCAATGTGGCGACTCACTTCATCGACCTGTTTAGACTGCTGACTGGCAAGGAGATCGCCCGAGTCTCTGCCGCGATGAACTCAAGAACGCATCAAAGAGCAGTTGAAGACTACTCGCTGCTGACCATGCAAACCGAAGACGGCGTAATCGGCCTGGTGGAAACGGGATACAGCTTCCCCAGTACACCCGACGAGCAGCGCGAATTTTCGTTCACGCTTGCATCCGATCGTATGTACGCGAAATCCGGCCCCGACCGGATCGAGAGTCGGGAAAGAAACAACTTGTCTGCGGGCACGCGAAGCCGTCGTCTCCAGCTCGAAACAGACGTTTACTACCCCTTGTTCGTCAAGCGCGTGCTCAAGGAATGCCGTACTGGCGCAACGCCAATCGCGTCGTTGCGCGACGCAGAGCGCATGATGCAAGTCATGGATGCGGCCTACGCGTCAGCGCGTCAGGGGGGAGCGCTTCAAACTCTTGAGCCGATTACTAGCTGAGTATTTGTTGGATTGCCCGCCGACGATGGAAACAAGACAACATTGCAATGCGGCCGGCTATCCTGCGCCCCAGGAAGCCGACTGGATCGCGCGAGATTTCCGTTTCAACACGGGCGCGACCATGTCAGAGGTCCGGCTACATTACCGAACCATTGGCGACCCGTCCGGTGAGCCAGTTCTCGTCCTGCATGGCACCGCGGGCACAGGTGCCAGCATGCTGACACCCGATTTCGCGGGCGAATTGTTCGGCTCCGGGCAACCGCTCGATGCGGACAGGTATTTCATCATCCTTCCTGACGCGTTGGGGGCCGGTGGATCGTCCAAGCCGTCTGACGGATTGCGCACACAATTCCCGGCTTACAACTACGACGACATGGTGCTCGCGCAGCACCGACTACTGACCGAGCACCTGAATATCCGACACCTGCGCCTGTTGATCGGTAACTCGATGGGCGGGATGCACGCATGGATCTGGGGTGTGCAATATCCGGACTTCATGGACGCGCTCGTGCCAATGGCGTCGCAACCGACGGAGATGTCCGGCCGCAACTGGATGCTACGCCGCATGCTCATTGAGATGGTCCGAAACGATCCGGAGTACCGCGGCGGCGATTACACCAGTCAACCGAAGTCGTTGCGCCTTTCCAGCGCCTTTTTCGCGCTGGCGACCAATGGTGGGACGCTCGCTTGCCAAAAAGCGGCGCCGACGATGGAACTGGCCGATCGATATGTCGACGACAAGTTGGCACAGCCGTTCACATTGGATGCCAACGACTTCATATACCAGTGGAGCGCCGCACGCGGTTATAACCCTGCGCCTGGTCTAGGGAACCTGAGGGCTGCGGTTCTCGCCGTTATCGCGGCCGACGATGAGCGCTACCCGCCTGAAACCGGCCTGATGGAGCGCGCGATGAAGCTTGTGCACAAGGGCCGGCTGCTCGTAATTCCTGCCAGCGAGAACACGTGCGGCCACGGCACGAACGGACTGGCCCGCTTCTACAAGCGTGAGTTGCACGAACTGCTACAAAAGGCCCCGCGCAGAGTCGAGGAGTAACGTCACTACAGGCCTACCTGTGACCTGAGCGTTTCGTGCCATCGCCCTCTGTCGCATTGAACTTTCGCTACGAAGGACAACGGTCGCCGCTACAGTCCAACTCGTGCAGCCCTAAATGGCCGGGCCCTGCCGGACGGCCGACGCGCGCGCTTCGGCCTCTGCGGTCGTTGAAGCCCGTTGAAGCAGCCTGCGTTGCGCGTCCGCAGTGGGCCGAATTGCTGACGTTAAAGTAACGCTCAGCGAGACGGCCACGGCATCCGTCGATGGACTCACACTCACGACCCCTAGCGGCCAATCGGGTAGACCAGAGCGATGGCGCCTTGGGATCGAAGAGCGGCCATAAGTCTTCGTCTATGTGTAATGTGCGAGAATCCTATGCCATTATATTTCATCGAGTGACCTTTTCGCCTCCCGATACCCCCAATACGAATGCCCGTAGCGACGCCTATCCCTGCGCCTCGTACGTCTCCAGCCGATCTGGACGAGTTGATCAGCGCACTTGAGATCCGGGTACTTGGATTGTCCGAATGCCTCGTCAGTCAGGGCTTCGTTCTGGAACTGGACGGCAATGAAGCACCCGGTATCCACTACGTCCTGTCCGGCGAAGGCCTGCTGCACATTGTCGGCGCGGAACCGGTACAGCTAAGGCCGCACACGCTGTTGATCGTGCCGCCCCGCCACCCGCTGAAGCTCGAAGTGCGCTCCAGCAAGGCCGGCATCGCGTCGATCTTGGTTCCCGGGCGCGAACACAAGCAGGTGGTCGATTCGATCAGCCGGTTTCGCACTGGCACCTCCGAGCCAATGACCGTGATGATATGCGGGTATTTCAATGCAGCGTTCGGCGCATCAATCAATCTATTCGAAACCCTGTCGACGCCGATCGTCGAACACTTCGACGCGTCCGACCGGCTCGACTTCTATCTGCGCACCGCGTTCGACGAACTCGTCGCTCAGGAGATCGGCGCGGGCGCCATGTCCGGCGCGTTGCTCAAACAGGTGATCGTTGCACTCGTGCGCCGCTCGCTGAAAACGAGCACCGTCTGGCTCGAACGCTTTGCACTGCTCGGCGATCCGCAGATCGCACGCGTCTTCGCGGATATGGTCGCCCGGCCCGGCTCGCCACATAGCGTCGCGAGCCTCGCCGACGCCGCGTTCCTGAGCCGTTCCGCCTTTATGGCCCGTTTTTCCGCAGCCCTCGGTAAATCGCCGATGCAAGTGCTGCGCGACATCCGCATGCGGCAGGCGGCCGCCCAGTTGCGTACCGCCGATCTCTCGCTCGATCAGGTCGCGCGCAACGTCGGTTACGCTAGCCGCGGGACCTTCGTGCGGGCGTTTCGCGATGTGTTCGGCATCGGCCCGCTCGAGTATCGATCGGGCGTCGGACACGCCTGAACGACCGGACGATTAGCACGCTTTGACGGACCCTTTGCAGCCTCCTCCCGTCCATACTGGATTGCATCCAACTACGGACAGGAGGTTCGAAACGACTGCTCATTACATGATCGTCGATTCGCCGGCCGGCAAGCTCAGACTCGTTGCGCGCGACGCCACGCTGATCGCCATTCTGTGGGAGAGCGAGCGCAGCAATCGCGTGAAGCTGGGCGAGATGCAATTGGCCGATGACAATCCGATACTACTCGACGCCAAGCGGCAACTAAACGAATACTTCGCCGGCGAGCGCACGCAATTCGATCTCGACATCGCGATGGAAGGCACGCCGTTCCAGAAGCGCGTGTGGCGCGCGCTACTGGCCATTCCGTTCGGCGAGCGTTGCACCTATCGCGACATCGCGACGCGAATCGGCAATCATCAGGCAGCGCGAGCCGTCGGCGCGGCGATCGGACGTAATCCCCTTTCGATCATCACGCCGTGCCATCGCGTAGTCGGTTCATCGAGCAGCCTGACCGGTTTTGCAGGCGGACTGCCGGCCAAGCTGTGCTACTTGATACGGAAAATCGGGCAGCGCGCAAAACCGCCTGAACGCGGCAAGCAACGCCTCTTTCTATCGGCACCACGTGTGTCGGCGCGCGAAGCGCCGATCTCTGGTGCCGATTTTTTCTCCTGAACCTTTACACGCTTTTCGCGGATCGACACAAGCGGACTTTCGACGCGCTTTGCCGGACTTTCTGCACCACGTGTGCCTCTACACTTTCCATCAATGCAACGCAGCCGCATCCGATGCAGACGCATCCCTCTTTCGATCAGGAGAACCACCATGACCCGCATTGCCCTTCCGACCAACGAACAGATTTCCGCCGCATCCAGACCCGTTGTCGATGCCGTGACGAAGCAACTGAAGATGACCCCCAACCTGTTCCGCATCATGGCGCTAAGTCCGAACGCGCTGAGCGGTTGGGCTGGCCTGCAGGGAGCGCTCGCGAAGACGCTCGACGCCAAGCTGCGCGACGGCATTGCGCTCGCCGTCTCGCAGGTCAACGGTTGCCAGTACTGTCTGTCGGCGCACTCGTATGTGGCAAGCAACCTTGCGAATATCGACGACGACGAAATCCGGCTCAACCGCGCCGGTCGATCCGGCACACCCAAGACCGCGGCGGCCGTGGCGTTTGCGAAAAAGCTGATGGAAACGCATGGCAAGGTCGGCGATGACGATCTGCACGCCGTCCGAGCCGCAGGATTCACCGACGCCAACATCGTCGAGATCATCGCGCTCAGCGCGCAATTCCTGCTGACGAACTTCGTCAACAACGCATTCGATACGGAGATCGATTTTCCGGTCGTCGATGTTGCGATCGACTGAATTTTTAATGTCCGGGAGCCCGCGATGGCTCCCATTTTTTATCAGGAGCTCGTCATGTCACGCACCACGACTGAAAAACGCGCGGCCTTTCGCGCACTGCATGCATCCGGCTGCTTCATGCTGCCGAACCCTTGGGACATCGGCAGTGCCCGCTACCTCGCGAGCCTCGGATTCCAGGCGGTCGCGACCACCAGTTCGGGCTTCGCGTGGTCGACCGGTCGGGCAGACAACCACATCACGCGCGAGATCATGCTTTCCCATCTGCGCGACATGGTTGCGGCAACCGATCTGCCGGTGAACGCCGACTTCGAAAACGGCTTTGGCGCCGAGCCGGGCGACGTCGCGCAAAGCGTGAAGCTGGCGATAGAAACGGGCGTCGCTGGCCTTTCGATTGAAGACGCCACCGGCAATAAAACAAGTCCGCTGTTCCCGATCGATGTCGCTGTCGAGCGGCTGAAAGCGGCACGGCACGCTATCGACGAAAACGGCGGCGACACGCTGCTGATTGGCCGCGCGGAAAATTTCTTCGTCGGCGTGCCCGACATAAACGACACGTTGGCGCGGCTCGAGGCGTACGCGGCAGCCGGCGCGGATTGTTTGTACGCTCCGGGTATTCAGACCCGTGAACACATCGAAGCCATCGTTGCCGCCGTGGCGCCCAGGCCAGTGAACGTGTTGATCGGCTCGCAGTCGTCGCTTGCGCTGCAGGACCTGGCCGCGCTCGGCGTGCGGCGCGTGAGCGTCGGCGGAGCGCTGGCGCGCGCCGCGTGGGGTGGCTTCATGCGGGCGGCGCAATCGCTCGCTAACGGACGCTTCGACGGATTTGCCGATGCAGCTTCCGGCGCGCAGCTGAATGCGCGGTTTCTCGACGATGCCTGAATAGCGGGGTTCGCCCGCACTCTGCCCAATCTCAAGGAGAACATCATGGCCCGCGAAATCATCCGTGTAGAACCGCTGTCGAGCTGGCTGGAACGCTGGAAAGCGCCGACGTCCGCCGTCACGCGTCACGGCGACACGATTTACGTCTCAGGTTTCCCGCCGTTCGATCCGCAGACCGGTGAAGTACTGGACGCGCCGATCGAGCAGCAAACCGAGCGCGTGCTGGAACAACTGAAGCTATGCGTGGAGGCAGCGGGATCGTCGCTCGATCAGGTGCTGAAGTGCAACGTCTACTGCACGTCGGTAACGATGTTCCCAGTCGTCAACGAGATCTATGCGAGATTCTTCGGGCCGCAGCCGCCGGCACGGATTTTCGTGAACGTGCCAGCGTGGCCTGGACATTTCGACATTGAAGTTGATTGCGTCGCAGCAGTATAAGCGAGGGGAAAGGGCCGGACGAGTGGGCTACGCTACTCGCTCGCCGGAGTCGACCGGCTGTCTTCACGTTGCCGATTTTGAATGTGCGGTGTACCAAGGCAGGTTGTTGGCTGCGGGACGATTACGTAGCGGATGTCCGCCATCAGCGCTGGTCCTGACACCCATTTTTTCCCTTGGGTATGTTGGCTATTGGCCGGTAGCGCCAGTTCGAGAACTTGTTGCGCAGCGATCGTTGAGATTCAGAATAGCAGGACACTGCAACGGATGTGAACGAGTACCTGCGGCCAGAAGCAGGGCGGCCTCAAAAGCGAAGTGCAACACCTGTCTCGTATAAGGTGTTGCAATGCCCGACAAAACTTCGTATCAGCAGCTTCAACCTGAAGAACGCCTCGCCATCGCAAGCCTGCGACTGCAGGATGTGAGCATTCGGGCCATGGCCCGAATGCTCGGGCGCTCGCCGTCCACCGTGAGCCGTGAACTAACGCGAAACAGTTCTCCTGCTGGCTACGCATCAGTGCCGGCTGAAGCGCTCAGCGCCGCCCGCCGTAGCGCGGGCCGCCGCCCCGCGAAGCTTTGCCTACAAAGCGTTTCCTGGCGGGTCGTGCTCACCCTGCTCGAATGGAAATGGTCACCTCAGCAGATATCGGGCACACTGAAGCGCATGTATCCGACCGACCCGACCCAGCACGTATCGCACGAAACCATCTACACGGCTATCTACGCTCAGCCGCGTGGCGAATTGCGCCGCCAGTTGATTGCCTGCCTGCGCCCCGGCCACAACACCCGCATGTCCCGCACGCGCGGCACCGACCGGCGCGGGCAGATTCCCGACATGGTGAGTATTCACGTGCGCCCGCCCGAAATCGAGGACCGCCTGCTGCCTGGTCATTGGGAAGGCGACTTTATCAAGGGCGCCGGAAATCAATCGTCTGTCGGCGTCCTGGTCGAACGGACCAGCCGTCTAGTGCTGCTCGCCAAGATGGAAGACGCCACCGCCGCTTCAGCGCTGGCGGGCTTCTCCGCCAAACTCAACTCGATTGCAGCACCGCTGCGACAAACCTTTACCTACGACCAGGGAAAAGAAATGTCGCGGCATCAAGAACTCACTGCAGCCACTGGCGTGCGCGTGTACTTCTGCGACCCACATAGCCCCTGGCAGCGCGGGACCTGCGAAAACACCAACGGATTGCTCCGTCAATATTTGCCTAAGGGCACCGACCTCTCGGTCTACACTCAGGACGAGTTCGATGCCATCGGCGACAGCCTGAACAGCCGGCCGCGCGCAACCCACGCGTTCCATTCGCCATTCGAGGTCTTCGCTGCGACACTTGCCTCAGCGAGCCAATCTCAAAGCGCTAAACATTAACCCCC